>JANYBY010000151.1 GCA_025360565.1 Bacteroidota bacterium | reverse complement strand
AGTTGGTGATAAAGTAAAAGGAAAAGTAGTTGTTATTAACGATTACGGCGCATTTATTGAAATTGCACCGGGTGTTGAAGGATTAGTTCACGTAAGTGAAATGAGCTGGAGCCAGCATTTACGCAGCGCACAGGAGTTTGTAAAAATTGGGCAGGAAATTGATGCTCAGGTTTTAACACTTGACCGCGAAGAGCGTAAAATGAGTTTAGGTATGAAACAATTAACCCCTGATCCTTGGAATATGATCATGGAGAAATATTCTAAAGGCAGTAAACACGCGGGTACAGTTCGTAATTTTACCAATTTTGGTGTGTTTGTTGAATTAGAAGAAGGTGTTGACGGTTTAGTTCACATTTCAGATTTATCATGGAGCAAAAAAGTAAAACACCCAAGCGAATTCTGTAAAGTAGGAGAGAAAATGGATGTTGTGGTATTGGAAATTGACGGAGAAAATCGCCGCTTATCATTAGGCCATAAACAATTGGAAGAAAATCCATGGGATGTATTTGAAACTGTATTTACAGTTGATTCTATTCATAAAGGAACTGTGCTTAACGTAAACGATAAAGGCGCTACTATTGGCTTACCTTATGGTGTTGAAGGATTTTGTCCTGCTCGCCATTTAGCTAAGGCCGATGGTTCATCTGCTAAAGCTGAAGAGGTAATTGATTTCAAAGTAATTGAATTCAGTAAAGACGCTAAGCGTATTGTGGTTTCGCATGCTCGTTTACACGAAGAAGTAAAAGAAGAAGCAAGAAAAGTAGAAAGAACCGAAAAAAGGGCGGATTCTGACGAAAGTAAAAAAGCAGTTAAAAAAGTAAAAGATAATCAAGAGAAAACCACTTTAGGTGACATCTCTGCGTTATCAGACTTAAAAGATAAAATGGACGGAAAGTAATTTCCTGACAACACACTCCCCGAACGACGCGTTCGTTCAGGGCAACTGAGAACCTTGCCGGGTTTTTAGTTTTTTGAGAGCCAAAGCCCCGTTAATAGCGGGGTTTTTGGTTTTATAAACCTGTATGATTTTCAATTTAAAATGTTCACTTATCATCCGCTGCGGTGGACAATACCGGATCGTAAAATTGATAAATGAAAATGGAAAATAGAAATTTTAAATATAATCCCTATGTTTACAAAAAAAAATTATGAAAAAAATTCTTTCAATTTTCTCTATCGCGCTATTGTGTTCGTGCGGAAATAAAGATGCCGGCAGTACAACTGTTGTAGATGCAGCAAAAGACAAAGCCGCTGAAATGAGCAATGGCGCTGCAAACGCAACTGCACCCGCAGCTGAATCGGATTTTAAAAAATACGATATTAAATCGGGCATTGTTACTTTCGAAACAAAAATGGAAATGAGCGGTATTAAGATCAATAAAAAAACGGTGGTGTATTTTGATAATTACGGAATTAAAGAGTGTGAAGAAACCTACGGCGTTGCCAATGGCAAAGAAACACTTGAGAAACGCAATTTTGTAAAAGATGGTTTCAGGTATTCTTGTTCGCCGGAATATGGTAACGGCGCAAAAACTAAGGCCATGGGTTACGGTGTAGCAGCAAGGTTTAATATGAAAGAAGCAGAAAGTTTAAAAGATAGCCAGTTTAAAAAACTTGCTGATGAAACCATTTGCGGAAAAACCTGCAACGGTTTCTCAATGGTAACACCTTCCGGTAAAATAATAATGTATGGATGGAGCGGTATTACAATGAAAACAATGGTTGGCGAACAAACAGAGAAAAATAAAAATGAAGTTATAGCAATTAAGATAGAAGAAAATGTTGTTATACCTGCCGATAAATTTGAAGTGCCAAAAGATTGTAAAATGACGGATATGTAAAATGTTTTTCCTGATATTAAAAAACCCTTGACGAATATTGTTAAGGGCTTTTTTTTGCCAAAATCAATAATATAGACCTTCAACCGCAAATAGGCAATAGGATTTCTATTATCCCGAAGGGATTCCTTTGGAACGAGTCACAATCTGCTACTGTACTTGGAAATGCTCAACTTTGCGGTCTTCAAAATATCGAAAGATATTCTTACA
>JANYBY010000270.1 GCA_025360565.1 Bacteroidota bacterium | reverse complement strand
TTTGGTTTTACAAACAATAAATTATCTTTAATGGTACCGCTGAATAATTGCGAATCTTGTGATACCAAACCTAATTGCCTTCGTAACTCGTTTAAATTAATTTTGGTTGATTCAATGTTGTTATATAAAACTTTTCCCATGTTGGGTTTATAAAGGCCTAACAATAATTTAACAAGGGTTGTTTTTCCGCTGCCGCTGGGGCCTACAAAGGCTATGGTTTGGCCGGCGCTGATCTTAAGTTTAATATTTTTTACCGCGTAACCCTGCAAAGAATTATGGCCAAAGGTAACATCGTCAAATTCCACTTCTTTAATTTCGCCAAGGGTATCGGGCTGTGTGGGTACTTCTTCTGATATTGAATTGATCAATTTAGCAAAATTATCCATGCTCACTTTGGTTTCGTTAAAGACCGCAATAACATTGCCAAGTTCCTGCAAAGGATTAAAAATAAAAAAAGAGAAGAACATCAATGTTATCAGATCGCCAATTTTAATTACACCGTTAAATAAAAAGCAATACAAACTAAAAACCAAACAGGTTCGCACTAAATGCACTGTTGTGCCCTGTATAAAACTAAGCGAACGTATAAAACGTACTTTTTTTAATTCCAAACCTAAAATTTTTAAAGTGGTTTTGTTTAAACGTTGTTCTTCCTGCTCAACCAAGCCCAAGCTTTTTACCAGTTCAATATTACGCAGCGATTCGGTGGTGGCGCCCGCCAGGGCTGTTGTTTCGCCCAAAATTTGTTTAGAGATGGTTTTTATTTTTTTGCCTAAAAAAGAACTGATGCTGGCAATGATGGGAACGGTTGCTAAAAAAAGCGGGCCCAAAAGCCAATGAATGTTTACCGCGTAAACGAATACAAAAACAATACCAATGAGCGATTGAAAAATTAACGAAATAAAAATATTAATGAATTTTTCGGTATCCGTTTTTACTTTTTGTAATCTCCCTAATGTTTCGCCGCTGCGTTGGTCTTCAAAATCCTGATAGGGAAGAGAGAGCGCTTTTTTAATACCGTCGGTATACATTTTTGCGCCGGTGCGTTGTATAACTATATTGGTAAAATAATCCTGAAAATTTTTAGCAATGCGCGAAAGCATGGCCGCCCCAACGGATAAGGACAAAAAGAAGAGGAGGTTTTTTGAAAATTCGGCAAAGGTAGCGCCCACGAACCAATAGTGGGTTGTACCTTCTTCGGTATGCGGGGAACTGAATTTGTTTATCAGTTTACCTGTAATGATGGAATCGCACAAAGAAAAACACTGGTTAATTGAAGCAAGCGTAAGTGCAAGAAAAAGTAAATTTTTATGCTGTTTTAAATAAGTAAAAAGAATCTTCATAACGAGAACAAATTTATAAAGATTTTCGGTTTAGAATTAGACGGAATAAAGACTTTTGTTAATTATTCCTTCAGAATTTTAAAGGTCTTTTGTTGTGATTGGCTCTGCAAGCCTAAAAAGTAAAAACCACTTGAATATGAACTTAGATCTATTTCCTGTTTTAATGATGGATTACTTATGTCATAAACAATTTGTCCTAAACAATTAGTTATAATTATTTTGTCTAATGAAGAGCTCTCGATAAATAATTTTCCATTTGTTGGGTTTGGAAAAACATTAAAATCCGAATTATATTTTTGTAATTCTCTAACTCCGGCGGGCGTATTGGCGTACTTCGCTACAAAAATATCTCCTACCCCTGCCGGTGAAGTAAGATTATACACTCCTGCTCCCGGATCAAAATCTCCGGTTCCATTGAATGATCCGGTTACAAAAATATTATTTGCAGCATCAGTAGCGATTGAATTACCTGAGCTGTAATAGCCACCGCCAATATTTTTTGCCAAAACAAAAGCCCCTGAAGCATCAAGTTCGCTTATAAATATACAACCACCTATTGTTGAAGTAAGAGTATAAACGGCTGCACTAGGGTCAAAATCTGCGGCTCCTTGAAAATATCCTGTGGTAAATATATTTCCTGTTGCATCAACGGCGATAGAATTTGCACCATCATTACCAGCCCCCACAATGCTTTTGGCCCATAAAAAAACACCCGAAGCATCAAGTTTACTAATAAAAATATTAGACCCAATTCCTGAATAGAGTGTGTAAACACCTGCACCAGGATCAAAGTCCGCTGAACCTTGAAAATTCCCCGTTGTGTAAACGTTACCTGCGCCAGCCACTGCAATTGAATTTGCTCCGTCAATGTCAGATCCCCCCATACTTTTTGCCCATAAAAAATTACCGGATGCATCAAGTTTGCTAACAAAAATATCAAAATCTCCTGAAGATGTAAGGGTATAAATTCCTGCGCTAGGGTCAAAGTCGGCAGTAGCAGTATAACCGCCGGTTGTATAAACGTTACCTATTAAATCAAGCGCAATTGAAAATCCAATGTCATAATCCGAACCCCCCATACCTTTGGCCCAGATAAAAGCCCCTGAAGCATCAAGTTTGCTTATAAAAATATCTTCCCCTCCAACACTTGTTAGACTATAAACGGAAGGTCCAGGATCAAAATCAACAGTATACTCAAAATTACCTGTTGTGTAAATATTTCCGGTACCGTCAATAGCAATTGCATTACCAACACTTGCGCCACCCCTCATACTTTTCGCCCAAACAAAAGCCCCAGACGGATCAAGCTTACTTACAAATGCATCATCACTAAGTGCGGTTAATGTATAAATTCCTACACTTGGATCAAAATCTGCAGTTCCTTGAAAAAAGCCTGTTATAAATACGTTGCCGGCAACATCAACAGTAATTGATTTACCGATGCCTCCTCCGCTGGCTCCAAAACTTTTTGCCCAAATAAATGTTCCGGTGGCACTTAATTTGCTAATAAAAATATCTGAATTTGGACTTATAGTTGAAAGAGTAAAAACG
>JANYBY010000070.1 GCA_025360565.1 Bacteroidota bacterium | reverse complement strand
TATTGTTTCAGCGCGGTGTTTCAGTTAGATGATGAAGCACAGATCCACAACCAATGGTTTGGCAAAACAATTATTTACAGTGACAGAAGATTTAGTTACGAAGACGTGCAAACCATTATTGAAACCGGTGAAGGCGATTTTAAAGAAGATATTTTTTTGTTGGACAGGCTGGCAAAAAAATTACGGGGCGACAGGATTCGTAAAGGCTCCATTGTATTTGATAAAGCGGAAGTTAAATTTCATTTGGATGAAGAAGGAAATCCTTTAGGTGTATTTTTTAAAACACAAAAAGACGCGCATAAATTAATTGAAGATTTTATGTTATTGGCCAACCGAAAAGTGGCCGAGTATTTAAGCAAAGGTGAAATTGATAACAGCCCAAGCGGAAATAATAAAAAGAAAGATGAGAGCAAAAATATTTGTGTGTACCGTGTACATGATGTTCCGTCGGATGAAAAGATGCAGGCACTGAGCGGCATGGCGGCCAGGTTCGGGCACCAGATGAATTTAGGAAACAAAAATAATGTGGCGCAATCAATAAATAAATTATTGGTAGATGTAAAAAATAAAAAAGAACAAGGCATGATAGAATTACTTGCCGTACGCAGCATGCAAAAGGCCATTTACACTACAAAAAATGTGGGGCATTACGGTTTAGGATTTGAATATTACACCCATTTTACTTCGCCCATCAGGAGGTATCCCGATGTGATGGTTCACCGATTATTAGAAGCCAGATTACAGGGCAAACAATATTCAACCAAAGATGAATTGGAATTTTTGTGTAAGCACAGCAGCGAAATGGAACGCATGGCGGCCGAAGCCGAACGCGCTTCTATAAAATACAAACAGGTTGAATTTATGTCGGATAAGATCGGACAAGTGTTTGACGGAGTTATAAGCGGTGTTACCGAGTGGGGAATTTATGTGGAGATTGTAGAGAATAAATGCGAGGGCATGATCCGCAACCGTGATCTGAAAGGCGATAATTTTGTGTTTGATGAAGACAATTACCGTTACGTTGGCCGCAACTCAGGAATGATATACGCCTTGGGAGATACCGTAAAAATTGTGGTGGTGGGCGCCGACCTCATAAAAAAACAATTAAATTTTGCTTTTGAAGATAATTTTGAGAGCATTAAACCGAGTTTAAGAGAACCCAACCGATCAGGCGGAAAACAAAGCAGAACCAGCAAAGGAGGAAACTCAGGATCTAAAAAAGAAAAAAAGAAAAGGCGCAGGTAATGATGTCAGGTCGAGCGGTCCCGATAGCTATCGGGAGTAGAAGTTCAAAAGGTGATGTCACTTCGAGTAGTTCCGACGAAGGAGGAACGTATCGAGAAGTAATTCTGAAACCGCTGGTTCTCGATACAATTTTTTGCAAGAGATAGGCAAAAAATTTACTCGAACTGACAACCAAAGACTGTCGGGTAGAGCGGTCCCGATAGCTATCGGGACGAGACTCGATGTGAGTATCCAGACACAGAAACAAAAAACTTGAAACTATAAACACGGAACAAAAACAACAAAAAAATGAAAACCCTCCTCCTCTTTCTCCTCGCGATAACAATTGGCAATGCGCAAACCGTTAGTGTTAACACCGAGCTGGTTTATAAAGAAAATCTGCCTTTAAAAAAATCGGATAAAACCCCTGTTATTATTCTATTACACGGTTATGGCAGCAGCGAAGAAGACCTGTTTGGCCTCGCAAAATCTTTCGATGAACGTTTTTTAACTTTCGCGCTGCGGGCGCCATACACGGCTCAGGGTCAGGGTTACTGCTGGTATAAACTGGATATTTTACCGGATAAACGCATGATGCAGGATTACAAACAACTTCAGGAAAGTAAAGCCAAGATCTTTTCATTTATCAGTAATGCCTGCAAAGCTTATAAAGCCGACAGTACTCAGGTATTTATTTTGGGTTTTAGTCAGGGCTCTATTATGGCTTACGATATTGCCTTATCCAAACCCGATAAAATAAAAGGCATTATGGCCCTCAGCGGAAAATTGCTGGACGAAACAAAAAAAATAAAATTTGATGCCGCTAAATTAGGCAACGTAAAAATATTTATTGCTCACGGCAATATGGATAATGTGATAGATATAAAAGAAGCTGAAGCCGCAGATAAATTTTTACAAAACCCCAAGAAAAATGTTACGTTTAAAACATACCAAATGCCCCACTCTATTAATGGCAAGGAATTAAATGATATTAAGGCCTGGTTAATTTCTAATATACCTAAGGAGAAAGAGAAAAAGGAGGAAGGGAAAAAGTAAATTTTCTATTCCGGGAATTATCAGCCTATTGGCTTTCGTTAATACTGCTCCTTCTTACTCGGAAAACTTTTGCTTTTTACATCGGCAATATATTGTTTAAAGGCATTGCCCATGCTTTCGTATAAGTTTAAATAGCGGCGTAAAAACCGCGGGCTGAATTCGTGGGTCATACCCAGCATATCGTGTGTAACCAGCACTTGCCCATCCACCCCACCGCCGGCGCCAATGCCAATAACCGGTATGGTTAAACTTTTTGCCACTTGGGTTGCCAAGGCAGCAGGAATTTTTTCGAGTACAATTGCAAAGCAACCGTATTGTTCTAATAACTTAGCGTCTTCCATCAACCGATCCGCTTCTTCATCTTCTTTAGCCCTTACCTCATAAGTACCAAATTTATAAATACTTTGCGGGGTTAATCCTAAATGGCCCATTACCGGTATGCCCGCGGTTAAAATACGTTCAATACTTTCTTTTACTTCTTTTCCACCCTCTAATTTAATAGCGTGTGCGCCACTTTCTTTCATAGTTCTAATGGCGGAGTTTAAGGCTTCTTTAGAATTTGCCTGGTACGAACCGAATGGCAGATCAACCACCACCAAAGCCCTGTCAATAGCCCTTACAACGCTGCTGGCATGGTATATCATTTGGTCGAGGGTAATTGGCAATGTTGTTTCGTGGCCCGCCATAACGTTACTGGCGCTATCACCAACTAACACCACATCAATGCCCGAGCTGTCGATAATTTTTGCCATAGTATAATCATATGCGGTAAGCATAGATATTTTTTCGCCCCGTTGCTTCATTTCAAGCAGCACATGGGTAGTTACCTTTCTTATCTCTTTATGAACCGACATGATTAATTGATTAAATATGATAACATAAAAAAACCCAACCAATTTTTGGCTGGGTTTTTTGAAAAAAATTATTTTTAGTACGTAGAGAAACCTGCTCTGTCAGTAATTTTATGCTCAATTAAAAGCCCAACGCAAGCAGCATCTGCAGCTTTGTGTTTGTCTTTTTCGGTAGCGCCTTGCGGCACAACTACTTCAATAATTAACTGGCGAGTACTTACACTTTGAAATTCAAATACCTGAACATCTTCTGCAGTAGCGTTATCAAAAAGCATTTCGCTTGTACGCGCATCCAAAATTTTGTAACTTACTTTATCGCCTAATACTGTTTCGCAGCAAACAGAAATGCGGTAATCCATTCCCTTATAAATTACACAGCGTAATTTAGAGGTCATGCCCTGATTAAATAATCCGCTTTTGCTTTGCGCGTTGTATTGCCATTTTTCGTTCTTGGTTTTTTCTAAAACACAAAATTTCTTATGGAACTGCCCGCAAACTCCCGCTTGCGAAAATAATGAGGTACTCATTACAGCAGTTATTATTATAGTTAAAACGTATTTCATATTAAATATTTTTATTTAGTTAATGTATAAGAATTACGGATGGTCTTAATTTTCTCCACTATCCCTTTGTAAACCTCTTCAGTCATTACCAATTGTTTGCCGCCTGTAAGTATTTTTTCTTTCCCCTTCTCTTTTTCTTTACTCGCATTCGCATCCTTTTCATTTATCTTATTAAACTCTGCCAATAATCCTTCAAAGTCAGTTTTAATTGCAGCTACATTCGGGTCTGCCTCGTGTTTTTTCAAAAACTCAATCAAATTTTCAAGCGTATATTTTTGATCGGCCAAACGTTCAATAATGGCGCTTTTCTCTTCGTATTTTGCAAGGTTAGTGGCAATAAAAATACTCTCTAACCATCCGCCGGCAACAACCAAGGCTAAAGTCGGGCCTTGTTTACTGTCTTCTAATGTTTCAAAAGATGAGAAATAAACATCATCGGTTATTACGGCTAATGAATCGGCCGAACCAATATTGCTTTCCAATCTTTTTAAAACTTCGGGCCTGATGGCAGTAGAAACGCCTATTGCATCGCCCATTACTTTTACTGCTTTAAAATATTTTAAAGCTTCGGTACCAATTTCAAAAATACTGCAATAGCTAAGATCGCAGCTGTAAATTCCAAAATTAAGTGCCTTTGATTTATTATCGGTATAATTTTTTTCGTTGCTTGCAGGGTTCAAAAACGAAGTGTTTTTGTTGTTTTTACCGCCAACCATTTTAATAAAAGTAAGCATTTCGCCGGGAGATGGAACTTGAAAAAAGGTCTCGGAAACCGGATTGGTTTTTACCTCGGTAGTTTTTGCAGTATCTGTATTTTCTACTTCCTCGGTTTTTTCACCATCGCCACAACCGCTGAATGTGAATACAGCAATGGACGTTAAGAATAATAAAGTTGATTTCTTCATAGTATAAATATAAGTTTTTTTTAATTACCTTTTAATAATTTATTTACCAAGCCGGCAGCTTCAGAAAACTCGATCGCTGAATAAACCTTAAGTCCAGACTCGTCTATCAGCTTTTTAGCAGCCTCTGCATTAGTGCCTTGCAGGCGTACAATAATGGGTACATGAATGGTTCCCATGTTTTTATAGGCATCTACAATGCCTTGCGCAACACGGTCGCAACGCACAATTCCGCCAAAAATATTCACTAAAATAGCTTTAACATTGGTATCTCTTAAAATGATCCTGAAGGCTTTTTCAACTCTTTCTGCATTTGCTGTACCGCCAACATCTAAAAAGTTTGCGGGTTCGCCGCCGCTTAATTTTATAATATCCATGGTTGCCATGGCCAATCCGGCACCATTAACCATACAGCCAACATTGCCATCTAATTTCACATAATTTAATTCGGCGTTTCTTGCTTCCACATCAATTGGATCTTCTTCTGAAAGATCGCGCATGGCTGCAAAATCAGGGTGACGAAACAAGGCGTTGTCATCAAAAGAAACTTTGCTGTCAACCGCAATTATTTTATCATCGCTTGTTTTTAAAACCGGATTTATTTCAAATAAAGAAGCATCAATGCTTTCGTAAGCTTTGTAAAGAGAAGTAACAAATTTTACCATTTCTTTAAAGCCATTGCCGCTTAGGCCAAGATTAAACGCGATTTTACGTGCCTGAAAACCTTGTAACCCAACGCGCGGATCGATCTCTTCTTTCCAGATCTTATCCGGTGTTTTTTCGGCAACCTCTTCAATATTCATTCCCCCTTCGGTTGAATAAATAATTGTATTATGTCCTTTGGATCTGTCCAATAGAACACTCATGTAAAACTCTTTTGTTGGATTAGCGCCCGGATAATAAACATCCTGAGCAACTAATACCTTATTAACTTTTTTTCCTTTAGCGCTTGTTTGTGGGGTAACCAGCATCATGCCAAGAATGTTGGTTGCTTTTTCTTTTACCTCTTCCAAGTTTTTGGCAAGTTTTACCCCGCCTCCTTTTCCCCTTCCGCCGGCATGAATTTGGGCTTTAATAACCACCCAATCGCTGTTATATTTTACTTTTAGCTCTTTGGCGGCTTCTACTGCTTGTTCGGGCGTATCAACTACTATCCCTTCCTGAATGGCTACACCATAGCTTTTTAAGATCCCTTTTCCTTGATATTCGTGAATGTTCATGTTAAAATATATAGCCCCAAATTTAAGGTTTTATTTGTAATTCAAAAGTTTAAGCATAAAAAAATCCCGCCTCGTTTAGTACGAGACGGGATTTTAACAGAAAGAATTTTAATTTTTTATTTGAACAAGGTTACATTTCCTTTGGTATTGTACGAGGTTCCGTCTTTACCCGATGCTTTAATGGTGTAAAAATACACGCCCGAAGGACACTCTTTACCTTGAGGGTTTTTTCCATCCCAGGCAATGTTCCCTGTTGAGCTGTCGGTTTCGTAAACTTTATTACCCCA
>JANYBY010000418.1 GCA_025360565.1 Bacteroidota bacterium | reverse complement strand
AGGGCGATCTGGAGCAGATAGATGATGTTTTAATTATAGGTATACGTTTTTAAACAAATTTCGATTAACCTTTTAGTACATGGTCTGTATCTAATATTGATAAACTTATTGGCAACGAGATGTTTTTGCGGCAGGGATGCGAAGGGCTTGGCCCCCGCACCGCGAGTGAGGTACGAACCTTGCGGGAGGAGGCCGTAGCGAAGCGGAGCCCGTAGCAGCCCGCCCGGCCGCCCAAAAAACAAACTGATCGCAAAATTGCAGATCACAAATTCTTTATGATATCTTTCCTGTGTATGGACAGCCAAAAAAAATCGTAATTTTACAACGTCTAATGAATTACCTCATAAAAAATGCTACAGTTGTAAACGAAGGCGAGATCGGGGTTTACGATGTTTTAATTGAGAACGGGATCATTTCTAAAATTGAAAGGCAAATTGACCTTCCCGGAAATTGCACAGAAATAAATGCGGAAGGCCTGCATCTATTACCAGGTGCCATTGATGACCAGGTTCATTTTCGTGAGCCAGGTTTAACGCACAAGGCAGAAATATATACCGAAGCCAAAGCTGCAGTGGCAGGAGGCGTTACATCGTACATGGAAATGCCCAATACTGTTCCGCAAAGTACAACCATTATTGAGTTAGAAAAAAAATACCAACGGGCTTCAGAATGTTCATTGGCCAACTATTCATTTATGATGGGAGGTACCAATAACAATTTGGAAGAGGTTTTAAAAGCCGACTTTACAAAAATTCCGGCGTTAAAATTATTCTTAGGTTCTTCTACCGGCGATATGCTGGTAGATAACGAAGCAGCCCTGGAAGGATTTTTTTCAAAAGTAAATTCTGTCATTGCAACACATTGCGAAGATGATGTGATGATAAAAGAAACACAGAAGCGCATTCTTGAAGAATACGGCGAAGATCTTCCTGCTTACTTCCACCCTATCATTCGCAACGAAGAGGCCTGTTATAGCTCTTCCTCAAAAGCCGTAGCCCTTGCAAAAAAGCACAATACCCGCCTGCATGTTTTTCACGTTTCAACCGCTAAAGAATTAAGTTTATTTACCAATAAAATTCCTTTAAAAGATAAATTAATTACTGCCGAAGCTTGCATTCACCATTTATGGTTTAGCGATGAGGATTATAAAACAAAAGGCAATTTTATAAAATGGAATCCTTCGGTAAAAACAATTTACGACCGTGATAAAATTTTTGAAGCGGTATTAAATGATACCATTGATGTGATTGCAACCGATCATGCACCGCATACAATAGAAGAAAAAAGTCTGCCCTTTTTAAAAGCCCCAAGTGGCGGACCATTAGTGCAGCACAGTATTTTGGCCATGCTTGATTTTTATCACAACAAAAAAATATCTTTAGAGCATATTGTAAAAAAAATGAGTCACGATGTGGCCGTTCTTTTCAGAATTAAAGATCGCGGTTTTATTCGCGAAGGTTTTGCCGCCGATCTTGTATTGATCAATTTACATCAAACAACCCATGTTTCAAAAGAAACTATTTTATCCAAATGTAAATGGAGTCCTTTTGAAGGGCACACATTTAAAAGTAGTATTGTTAAAACCTTTGTGAACGGTAATTTGGTTTATGATAACGGAAAGTTTGACGAAGGCAAAAAGGGGCAAAGAATGATATTTAATCGTTAATTTTTCCTTTGATTTTAAGTTCAATAGTGCAACTTTATCCTGTTTTTTGTATCTTTACTTTATATTAAAAAAGTTATCAAACACTAATGCGATGCACTGAGCTTGCTGAAGTGAAAATAACATTGCTATTCCAAATGACAATTAAAAAATAAATTAACTACATATGAAAATACTTTTAGATATAAAAGAAAATAGAGTTTCATTTTTTATTGAACTTTTAAAAAGTCTGGATTACATCAAAGTACTAAGTGAAATAAAAGGTAAGCAAGGTGAAGTATTTGTAGATGATATGTCAGAAGCCTTTAATAATGTTCGTCTTCACGAAAAAGGTAAAAAGAAATTAAAATCCGCTAAAGATCTTTTAAATGAGCTTTAATGTTATAGTAACTGAACCATTTGAACGAAAAGCTAAGCGACTGGCTAAAAAACACAAATCTTTACCGAAAGATCTAAATAAATTATTCAATGAATTAACTATTAATCCGCGTTTGGGTATTAATTTAGGAAACAATTGTTTTAAGATCAGGTTTGCAATTTCATCCAAAGGAAAAGGTAAAAGCAGTGGCGGAAGAATTATTACTTTTGTTAGAATAAATAACAATTCCGTTTACCTTATGGATATTTATGACAAATCTGAACAATCCACTATTTCTGATTCAGATATAAAAAAGTTAATTGATCTATTAGCCTTTTAATTTTAAATATAAAATCTAATTAATGGATTCAACAAAACTTCAGCTTCTCTTAGCAAAAGTAATTTCCACCGCTAAAGATACCGGGCATTGGATAAGAGCAGAAAGAGAAACTTTTTCGCAGGACAAGGTAGAAATAAAAGGCCTTAACGATCTGGTAAGTTATGTTGACAGAGGTGCAGAACAAAAAATTGTTACCGAATTAACCAATCATTTTCCCGCGGGTTTTATTGTTGAAGAAAATTCTCAATCAGGAACACAAGAATACAATTGGATCGTAGACCCATTAGACGGAACCACAAATTTTATTCATGGAATTCCTTCTTACGCTGTAAGTATCGCGTTGGAATACAAGGGCGAAATAATTTTAGGGGTTGTTTATGAAATAAATCGAGACGAATGTTTTTACGCTATTAAAGGCGGCGGCAGTTTTTTAAATTCAATTTCCATAAGAGTTTCCGAAACTAAATTTTTAAAAGATAGTTTGATCGCTACAGGTTTTCCTATTTACAATTTTTCAAAAATGGAAAATTATCTAAAAAGTTTAGAACACTTAATGCGCAATACGCATGGCATTCGCCGAATTGGCTCGGCTGCAACAGACCTGTGTTATTTGGCTTGCGGGCGTGTGGACGCTTTTTTTGAATACAACCTAAATGCCTGGGATGTAGCTGCCGGGGCTCTGATAGTAAAAGAAGCCGGCGGAACAGTTACCGATTTTAAAGGCGGGCAAAACTGGCTTTTTGGAAAAGAAATTATTGCCACCAATACTTTGGTCGAAAAAGAGTTTAAAGCTTGTATTCTTCTGTAGAAAAAAAAGTTAAATCATTGCTTTTAATAACATAAATTACCGTTTGTCCTAGCAATAAAACCATTCCTTTTTTGTACATTGCGCTATTAAAACCGTCAAATCGGTATTACGGCTCTACAAATGTATATTCTTATATTTTTTCTTTGTCACTGGTTTCTTTCCCTTTTTTGCCAAACATTTTTTTTGCATCGTTATGGGTCGCACAAAATGTTTACCATGAATAAACCCTGGGAACGTTTTTTTTACTTGTTCACTTTTATCACACAAGGCGCGTCCTTTCTAAATCCCAGGGCCTATGCAATTCTTCACCGCATGCATCATGCGTATAGCGATACCGAAAAAGATCCTCATTCACCTCAGTTCTTTAAAGATGTTTGGCACATGACCATGCACACAAAAGATATTTACCTGAATTACGCCAAACACAATGTTGAACCTGAACCTGCATTTAAAGGAGGTTATCCCGAGTGGAAACTAATGGATAAGATAAGCGATATGTGGGCTATAAGAATTGGCTTTGGAGTTTTATATTTTTTATTCTATTTGCAATTTGCAACACATTGGTGGATGTTTTTATTGTTACCAATTCACTTTTTTATGGGGCCAATTCATGGGGCTACTGTCAACTGGTGCGGACACAAGTACGGTTACTCCAATCATGATAATGACGATCACAGTAAAAATACCTTGCCGTTTGACTTTTTAATGATGGGTGAATTATTTCAAAACAATCATCACAAAAGCCCCAACAACCCGAATTTTTCTCAAAAATGGTTCGAGTTCGATCCTACCTATCCCGTAATGAGATTCTTTAATCTGATCGGAATTATAAAGCTCAGAAAGACATAATTTTTTTTGACGCCATCCATTTACATACCCCTATTAAGCTTTGCCGCTGTATCGGTAATAATGACCCTTGTTTTTTTATGGGCACTTAAATTAAAAAACAATGGTATCGTAGATGTTTTTTGGTCCTTTAACTTTTTGGTCATCGCAATTATTATTTGGCTCCTAGCCGATGGTTATGCTCCAAGAAAAAATGTTGTTTTTATTTTGGCTTCATTGTGGTCGTTGCGACTGGGTATTTATTTACTCATACGGGTTGGCGGGCACATAAAAGAAGAAGAAGGCCGCTACAAGGCGCTGAGGGCCGAATGGAGCACCGCTAAATTTTTTGGTTTTTATCAAATGCAGGCAGCATCAAATGTTTTTTTGGCAATTCCTTTTTTTATTACATCTCTCAATAATACACAACCTTTAAATATTATTGAATACATAGGTGCCGGACTTTGGTTTATTTCAATTTGTGGCGAAGGTATTTCTGATTGGCAGCTAAAAATTTTTAAGAAAGATCCCTCTTCTAAA
>JANYBY010000349.1 GCA_025360565.1 Bacteroidota bacterium | reverse complement strand
AAACCGTTGCGGTTAACAACCCTATGAGCCGGCACTTTTGGTTTAACACGGTGCGCACCGTTCATGGCATAGCCAACAACCCGCGAAGAACCTTTAGCCCCCAAATACGCTGCAATGGCGCCATAACTTGTTACACGGCCCTTTGGTATTAAGCGCACCACTTGATAAACCATTTCAAAAAAATCTTTTTGAGCCATGTTTTTTTATTTTATAAAAGTATTCCAGCAAGGCCGAAAAAAAACCCTTAAATTTCTTTAAGGGTTTTTTTACTACTATAGTAAATAATTTTTAATGGCCTCCGCCATCTTGTTCACCGTCTTCTAACGGTACTGTTTGTGGCACAAAATCTTTTTGTTTTCCGGGCTTGCTGTAATCGTAAGCCCAACGGTGCACCTCCGGCAAAGCGCCCGGCCAGTTACCATGTATATTTGCCATTGGTGTTGTCCACTCCAAGGTATTTGCGTTCCAAGGATTTTGAGGGGCTTTTTCGCCACGGAAAATACTATAGAAGAAATTAAATAAGAATACGCCTTGTGATATTGCTCCAATAATAGCAGCAATAGTTACAAACTCATTTATATCCACTAAATTATCAAACATAGGGAAAGCACTGTTGGTGTAGTAACGGCGAGGTACACCGGCTAAACCTATAAAGTGCATTGGGAAAAACACACCGTAAGCTGAAAGGAAGGTTAACCAAAAATGTACTAAGCCCAGTTTTTTATTCATCATACGTAAGAACATTTTCGGGAACCAGTGATATACACCGGCAAACATACCGAAGATGGCACTTAAACCCATTACAATGTGGAAGTGAGCTACCACAAAATAAGTATCGTGCACGTTAATATCTAAAGTTGAATCGGCTAAGATAATACCTGTAACACCACCGGTAATAAACGATGAAACCATTCCGATAGAGAACATCATAGCAGGCGTATGCTGAATGTTACCTTTCCACAAAGTAGTAATGTAGTTAAACGCTTTTACAGCCGATGGTATTGCAATTAATAAAGTTGTAAATACAAACACCGAACCTAAGAAGGGGCTCATACCCGTCATATACATATGGTGACCCCACACGATGAAGGAAAGGAAACCAATGGCTAACATAGAACCGATCATGGCCCTGTAACCAAAAATTGGTTTACGCGCGTTTGTAGAAATTACTTCGGATGCAATACCCAATGCAGGTAATAATACAATGTAAACTTCAGGGTGACCAAGGAACCAAAATAAGTGTTCGAATAAAATTGGACTGCCACCCATATTATCTAAAGGACGCCCACCAATATAAATATCAGATAAATAGAATGAGGTATGGAAACTCCTATCCATTATTAATAACGCAACGCAAGATACCAGAACCGGGAAAGATAGTACACCTAAAATAGCTGTGATCAAAAATGCCCAAATAGTAAGCGGCATACGCGTCATACTCATACCCTTTGTTCTTAAATTTATTACAGTAATAATATAATTTAAACCACCTAATAAAGCGGAAATAACAAAGAGTGTCATTGAGATCAACCACAGCGTCATGCCCAGCTTAGAGCCGGGGATTGCTTCTGGCAAGGCGGATAAAGGCGGATAAATTGTCCATCCGGCAGAAGCAGGGCCATCGTCAATAAAACAAGATGCCATCATAATTCCTGAAGAAACAAGGAAGAACCAAAACGATAACATGTTTAAGAAACCTGAAGCCATATCGCGAGCACCAACCTGGTAAGGAATTAATAAATTTGCAAAGGTTCCGCTCAATCCTCCTGTTAATACAAAGAACACCATAATGGTTCCGTGTATAGTAACTAAAGCTAAGTACATATCCGGATCCAGAATTCCATCTTTTGCCCATTTGTCACCTAACAATGCGTGTACGAAAGCGAATTTTTCGCCCGGCCAAGCTAATTGCATGCGGAAAATAACAGACATGGTCATAGCCACAA
Organism: Bacteroidota bacterium; assembly: GCA_025360565.1. Lineage (GTDB taxonomy): Bacteria > Bacteroidota > Bacteroidia > B-17B0 > Aurantibacillaceae > Aurantibacillus. The sequence continues at coordinate 19,160 of JANYBY010000349.1, read as the reverse complement.
CTGCCATTATAATTGCAGTAATTAAAAATTGGCGCGAGATCATTTTGTGATCCATTGAGAAAACGTATTTGCTCACAAACGTCTCGTGATGTTCATGATCATGGTCGTGCGCATGGTCATGATGAACTGCGTGTTCCTTTTCCAGTTCAGTATGTTTTTGAGATGCCATATATCTTTTATTTAATTATTTTTATTTAAAATATTATTTAGTTGCAACCGCTTTGTATGCTTTTTGTTTTGCCATCCATGCATTGTATTCCTCTTCGGTTTCAACCACCACATTCATTTGCATGTTGTAGTGCGATTTACCGCAAATTTTATTACACAGTAAAAGGTAATCAAAAATTACAGGCTCTTTATTTTCTAAAGCGCGTGCTTTATTAATTCCTTCCATCATTTTAATTACGTATTTATCTTTGCGAATTTCGGCAGTGGTTTTTGTAGGTTTAAATTTAAAGTAAGTGATCATGCCGGGAACGCAATTCATTTGAGCGCGGAAACTTGGTAAGTAAGCACTGTGAATTACATCGCGTGAACGCATTTGTAATTCAATCTCTCTTCCAACCGGGATATGAATTTCTGAATTAATAATTACATCATCATTACCTGTTGCATCGGTAGAATCCATACCTACTTGGTTAGGGCCGGCTATCTGTTTGTAGTCTGTAATACCCAATTTACCGTCTTTACCCGCGTAACGCGCGGTCCAGCTAAACTGTTTCGCGTAAAGTTCAACAATAACTTTATTCGGATCTTTGGATTCATCCATGATCTGGTTCCAGTATTTTAATCCGAAAATAATTACAAATGCTAAAACGATTGCGGGAATAACTGTCCATGCCATTTCTAACCTGTTATCGTGCGGAAAAAATTTTGCTGTTGCTTTGCTGTTACCCCTGTATTTATAAGCGTAAAAGAATAAGAAAAAGTTAGTAACGTAAAACACGAATATAACAAGGTACATGTTCCAATCCCACAGAGTATCAATAATGGCACCATGCTCTGAAGAGGCCGGCGGCAAAGCTCTTTCGTTCCATCGGTTTGCTTGCCAGATAAAGAACAGAAAAAATAAGATCATAAAAACCATCATGGCCTTACCCATCATGTTATTGTCAGAATCGGTCATTTTCCATTCGGTGGTTTTTTTCAAACCACGGCTCAATTCAATAATTCTGAATAATTGATGTGCTGCAATTACTAATAAAACTATGGATAATATTACTAAAAAATTCATCTTATTTATTTTTTGTATTTCTAATTTCTATTTTAAAATTTTACTTTTTTGTCTTTATTATATTAGGTTGAGTGGTGTAAACTTTCTTGTAAGAAAGGGTGATTTTTTACAAGCAGAGGCGCCTTTGCCAAAGCGTTCAACACAACATAAATAAATAAACCAAGGAAAAAGAAAAACGTTCCGAATTCCATCCAGCTTAAGCCTGTCCAGCTATGGCCTACTGTGCCAGGCATTACTATCATAATGATATCTAAATAGTGACCAATAAAAATAATTGTGCCAATGAACATTAAGAAGAAGAAATTACGTTTTGAATCGCGACTCATTAACATTACCATTGGAAACGCGAAGTTGATAAAGAACACTACCCACATAAGGGTTTTATAACTTTCCCAACGTGTTTGAAAATAAACAACCTCTTCAGGAATATCGGCATACCAGATAAGCATGAATTGAGAGAAGTAAAGGTAGGTCCATAAAAAAGAAATAGCGAACATCCATTTACCAATATCGTGGATGGTGCTTTCCATAACAAACTCTAAATACCCTAATTTTTTTAACCAGATCACTAAAATTGTAATTGCAACAATGGCACTGATCCACATTCCGGAAAAAATATACCATCCGAATAAAGTAGAGAACCAGTGTGTATCGATGCTCATTACCCAATCCCACGACGCGGTTGAAGAGGTAACGGCAAATAATACCATGAACCAGGCGCCTATTTTTACGTTCTTCCAGTGGAAACTGTTGTTTACATCAATATCCAATTTATCTGCGTTCAACGAATTGCTGCGTAATTTAAAAGTAAACCATAACCAACCGATCATGTAAAGAATTGTGCGTACCCACCAAAAAACGCCGAAGTACCCGATCTTATTTGCAATTACCTCATCGTAATTTTCGCTTCCTTCAGTAGCAACGCCATCCGCCATCCAGTGATAAATATGGTTACCATGAAACTGCCCAATAACAAATATCAACATCATAAAGCTTAATCCCCAAGGTAAATACATGGTTACGGCTTCAATAACACGCTTAATGGTGGTTGACCATCCTGCTTCAGCGGCATACTGCAATCCTAAAAAGAATGCCGCAGCCAAAGCCAGTGCCATAAAGAAAAAAGAGCCGGCAAATACGTTGCTCCATGCGCGTGTACCCGCGTGATAATGTTCTTCCTCGTTTCCTTTATCCATCATAAACATCATGATGATAGATATTAAACCCACTGCCATTAAGGCGAACGCGAATAATTTTGCTTTTGAAGGAACTGTAAAATTTAATTTGTCGGTGTTCATATTTTAGCTCTCTTAAATTTTATTAATATTATTTTTTAGCGGCAACAGTTGGTGTAACAGCGGCAGTTTTTAAACTATCGCTTGCGGCTCCTTTTGGCGGCCCTTGTAATTTTTGTACGTAGTAAACTAATTTCCAACGCTCCTCTTGTGTTAACTGACTATTATGCGCCCCCATGGTACCTTTGCCATAAGTAATGGTATGGAACATTTTACCTTCGGTAATTTTTAAAGAACTGTATGCCGGCGGCGGGCCCGGTAATTTACCGCCCACTTTTCCATCTCCTGCGCCAGTTGCACCGTGGCAATGAACACAAAATTTTCCGTAAAGAACTTCTCCTTCTTTTTCGTATTCTTCGCGCGATTTTTCAGTTAAAGGATTTTTTAAATTTAATCCTGCTTTTTCGTACCCTTCGGTATTATTTTCGTAAGCGTAAGGCAAAAATCCTCTTGCAACTGTTCCTTTTACCGGAAGCTTCGCATTCATTTCTGTTTGCCCATCAACCGTATGCGTTTGATAATACTCCAATGAGTTTGAACGATACATATCCGGCATAAATTCTACACCCGGACTGTTCTCATCCTTTTTGCCGCAGGACGTAAGACCTGCAAGTATTAAACCTGACAGGGCAAATCCAAAAGCAAATTTTATAGTTCTATATTGTTTCTTCATTTTTAAAAATACTAATGTGTTTCTTCGTAAACATATGCAGGTTCAACAACGTAAGTGCCTTTGTGATTTACTTCTTCTACTCCGTTGCTTTTTAAAATTTCTTCCGCTTTTTTTGCTTGCTCATCGTTTAATTCTAAATAAACAACAAATTTATCGTCGGTTGAACGCGGATCAGGATTTTTTGCTCTTGCGCCAGGTACTAACCAGCAGCGTAAAATGTAAGTTAGCGCCATGCCATGAGCGGCACAAAATACAGTAGATTCAAAAGTAATAGGAATGAAAGCGGGAATATTAAAATAATATTTCCAGTTTGGTTTTCCGCCAATATCATTCGGCCAATCGTGCACCATCATGTACCACATCATCCAGGTTGCTAATGAGCACCCAATTAATCCGTAAATAAAAGCGCAAATAGAAATACGAGTACGCGGTAAACCGATAACGCTATCAATACCGTGAATGGGCATAGGGGTAAATACATCGTGAATGCGAATACCCACAGCCCTTAATTTTTTACACGCTTCCATCATTGGCACTTCATCGCCAAAAACGCCGTGAATGATATGTTTGTTATTTGCCATATTTTTTAAAGTTCTATTTTCTATTTAAAATTCTTAATTCTAAAAATCTTACTTCTAAAATTTCTAATGTCCGTGACCGTTACTTGTTGCCGCCGCTTTCTTTTGTGATTCGCCGGATTGTTTTAAAATTGTTTTTAATTCGGCCTGCGCAATTACAGGGAAGAAACGTGAGAACAATAAGAAGAACATACCGAACATTCCAATAGTTCCAACAAAAATTCCGATATCGATAAATGAAGGTGTATAGGTGTTCCAGGTTGACGGTAAAAATGTACGGCACAATGTTGGAACGATGATCACAAAACGCTCAAACCACATACCGATGTTTACCACAATGGATAAAATAAAAGTTGCCCAAATTGATGTGCGTATTTTTTTGATCCAGAATAATTGCGGTGATAATACGTTACATGACATCATGATCCAGTAACTCCATGCCAATGGTCCGGTAGCACGATTTAAGAATGCATATTGCTCCCACTCTACACCGCTGTACCAAGCCACAAATAATTCGGTTAAGTATGCAACACCTACTATTGAACCTGTAACAATAATTACAATGTTCATGTACTCAATATGTTTTATAGTTACATAATGTTCTAATTTATAAATTTTACGAACCACTAACATTAGCGTTAATACCATTGCGAAGCCCGAGAATACGGCACCGGAAACGAAATAAGGCGGGAAAATTGTTGTGTGCCATCCCGGTAATATGGAGGTGGCAAAGTCCATAGATACAATGGAGTGAACCGAGAATACAAGCGGGGTTGATAAACCTGCAAGTACCAATGATACTTCTTCAAAACGGCTCCAGTGACGGGCACTACCGCCCCAACCGAATGAAAGGAAGCCGTACATTTTCTTTTGCCAAGGTTTGATAACGCGATCGCGAATCATACCAAAATCAGGAATTAAACCAATGTACCAAAACACAATTGATACGGTCATATAAGTTGATACCGCAAAAACGTCCCACAACAAGGGTGAGTTAAAGTTTGGCCACAACGAACCGAATTGATTTGGTAAAGGGAACAACATATAATCTAACCAAGGACGACCCGTGTGTAACATTACGAAAATGGCCGCGCAAAGTACCGCGAAAATTGTCATGGCTTCTGCAGAACGGTTAATGGCCATGCGCCATTTTTGACGGAATAATAATAACACAGCCGAGATTAAAGTGCCGGCGTGACCAATACCGATCCACCATACAAAGTTTGTAATATCCCAAGCCCAATCAACACCGTTATTACTTCCCCAAGCACCAATACCAACACCAATGGTATAGGATAAACAACCTATTCCCCATAAAAAACAAAGGGCGCAAACTGTAGTTAGCGTGTACCAACCGCGAGCTGCTTTTCCTTCTATTGGAGCAATAATATCGTCGGTAATATTTCGGTAAGTTTTACTACCTAATATTAAGGGTATCCTGATTTCCGATTCTGCGTGCATATTATCTTTTTATATTTTAATTCTTAAATTATTACGAATGTTTTTCTTCTTTTTTTCCTTCGTGTTTTGCCGAAGCTGTTTTTTCAAACTTCATCGGCTCTTCCTGATTTCTTACTTTTACTTTGTAAGAAATAGTTGGTTTTACACCTACATCTTCTAAAAGGAAATAACTTCTTTCATCAGCCCTGTGTTTTGCAATTTGCGATTCAGTATCATTAAGGTCTCCAAAAATAATTGCATCAGTAGAACAAGCTGCCTGACAAGCGGTTTTAACTGAACCATCAACTAAAGGCATACCGGATTTTTTAGCAACTAATTTACCGGCTTGTAATTTTTGTGTACACATTGAACACTTTTCCATTACACCGCGGCTTCTAACAACTACATCAGGATTTAAAACCATACGGCCTAATTCTTGCTGAGCCGGATTAACATCTTTAAACCATTCGTTACCGTTATAATTGAACCAGTTGAAACGACGAACTTTGAATGGACAGTTGTTAGCGCAATAACGTGTACCAATACAACGGTTATAAACCATCATGTTCAATCCTTCGGTACTGTGACTGGTGGCTAAAACCGGACAAACTGTTTCGCAAGGAGCGTGGTTACAGTGTTGGCACATCATTGGTTGGAAAGTTACCTGCGGATTAGCCGAAGGGTTTTCCATTTCAATATATGTTTCTTTATATCCAACATTTTCTTCTTTTCCTTTACGCGTGTTCATGTCTGAACTGTAATACCTATCAATACGCAACCAATGCATATCGCGTGATTTAGAAACTTCGGTTTTACCAACAACTGCAACGTTATTTTCAGATGTACAAGCTACAACGCAAGCGCCGCAACCAAAACATAAATTCAGATCTATGCTCATAGCCCATTTGTGGCCGGGACGCGGATGCGCTGCCCAAAGATCAACTTCATTTACATGTGTTTTACCTTTTCCATGAACTTCAATTTCAACAGGGGCATTCCAATAATTTTTATCTTTTGCCGCAAATTCTTTTAACGATACTTCGCGCAAAATAAATTCCTCCCTACCCATAATGGTATGTTGAATTTGCGTTGCCGCAAAACGATGCGTTTCAGAAGTTGTTTTAATACTTACTTTGGTATTTATTGGCTGAATAGTTTCGTTGATTATAGTTAAAAATCCGAAAGCGTTTACACCTACACCATTCGCAACTTTTAAGTTTGAAAGATTTCTACCATAACCCATTGCTAAACCAATTGAACCTACGGCCTGACCCGGCTGAGGATATACCGGAACTTTAATGGTAACGCCATTAACAGTTAATTCAGCTACACTTCCGTCAATATCCTGACGTAACATTTCATGAAAGCCTAATTTTTTTACATCAATAGGATTCATGGTTACGTAATTATCCCATGTAACTTTAGAGATAGGATCCGGTAATTCCATTAACCAAGGGTTATTAGAATAGTTACCGTTACCTAAACCAATTTTTTCGTAAACAAATAATTCAAGTCCTGAACCCTTTACGGATGTAGCCATTGAAGCGGCTTTATTATAATCTGGTGTTGGAAGAGGCTCTGCAGTGGCAACTTTTGCAATTTCAACTTCAGGTATTTCCGTCCCTGTTGAGTCAAACAATGGGGCAACAACATTTGCAGAACCTGTCATCACAATTTTTCCTGTTGAATCCTTTGCCATTGGGGCAATAACAACATCTTTATGGATGTATGTTTTTACAGCGCCATCGTGCAATGCGTTAGCCCAAAAAGTAGCGAAATCGCCAAACTTACCTTGGTTAGGGAATACACTATTATTCCAATATCCTTGTAAATAAGTTAAATAATCGGTTTTTGCACCCGACCATTTTAAAATGCTTTGTTGAAACTGACGAGTGCCTTCGTGGCGAGGCTGAGCAAAAATAGGATTGATTGTTGGTTGTTGTAAAGTAAACCATCCGCGGCGAGGATTTGCATCTCCCCACGATTCTAAATAATGATTATCGGGGCAAACAACGGTAGCGTACTTTGCAGTTTCATCTTGCACTTGCGAAAAAGAAACCACCGTTGGCACTTTAGTAATTGCTTCGGCAAATTTTAATTCTGCCGGAGCAGTATAAACCGGATTACAATTATAGGTCATTAACACATTTACTTTGCCTGATGCCATTTCTGAAATCAGTTCCGCAAATTCTTTATCGTCGCTTTGTTTTAAATTTAAATGATTTACAACATCAACTGTCTTGTCGTAGTTGTCGAGCATTTTATTTATTCCGTTAACCAATGTTTGAATTCCTTCGTCATTAATTCCCGAAACCACCAGCGATTTTCCTTTGTTCTCAATTAATTTTGCTGCTGCTTTTTTGATCGCTTTTACAGCATCGGCATTTTCAATTTTTTCATCAGCCGAAACCTTTGCGTTTGAAGTACCTGCGGCAACTTCGTTATATAAAGCGGCAGTAACTTTTCCTAATTCGCTTGGTTTAACAGCGTAACGGTAATCGGCGTTGGCACCGGTTAATGATAAAGTACTTTCGAAATGAAAATGCTGACTCATTTCCGGGTTCTCTTTAGAAACTTTACGGTTTTTAGCGTATTGTTTTGAGAACTCTTCGCCCGAGATCCAGTTTCCTAAAAAGTCACAAGCAATGCCTACAACAATTTTTGCTTTACTAAAATCGTATGAAGAAACAACAGATTTGCCCCATACATTTTTATTTGCTTTTGCTAATGCATTGTAAGAAATAGCATCGTAAGTAACATGTTCAGTATTTGGGTATTTGGCTATAAATTCAGCAATAACCGCTTTTGTTGAAGGGCTGATAATTGTTGAAGTTAAGATCCTGATTGCACCACCGCTTAATGCCGCTGCAACTGCATCATCGGCCGCTTTCCAGGTAGCATCTTTTCCTTTAACCAATGGGCCGCGTAAACGGGCTCCATCATACAATCCTAAAACGGAAGCCTGAACGCGGGCGTTGGTACCGCTATGCGCCATGCCTTTTAAATCGTTTCCTTCAATTTTTATTGGACGACCTTCGCGTGTTTTAACTAAAATAGCGGCGTAATCATGTCCATCGTAAAAAGTAGTAGCATAAAAGTTAGCAACCCCCGGAGTAACTTCTTCAGGTTTTACTAAATAAGGAATTGATTTAATAACAGGTGTTTCGCAGGCTGCTAAAGCAACTGCCGCTGTTGAAAAGCCCATTACTTTTAAAAAGTCACGACGCGAGGTGCCGCTTTTTTCAGCATCGTCGCTGCTTAAAAACTCATCCATCGGAAGAGATTCAGCAAACTCGTTCTTTGATTGCTCTTGAAACTCGGGGCTGTTATTAAGTTCCGGCAGGCCTTTCCAGTATTTTTTCGACATAGACATTACGTTATATAAATTCTTTAATCTTGTTATTTTTTAATAGTGACATTTACCACACTCTAAACCGCCAATTTTTTCAACTGTGAATTTCACATCATATTGTCCGGCATACTTTTCTTTTAAAGCTTTGTGTAATCGGTCGTAATACGCATTTCCGGCCATTGCCACTTCTGTTTGACGATGACATTCAATACACCATTTCATAGTTAAAGGATTTTTTTGTTCAGCAACCGTCATCGCTTTTACATCACCGTGACAAGTTTCACATTTGATCTGACCCACAACCACGTGTTGCGAGTGATTAAAATAAACGTGATCAGGTAAATTGTGAACTTTTATCCAAGCTAAAGGGCTTTCTTTTGTTTTATCGTAAGTGGAAGTTTTTGGGTCAAAACCCGCGGCCTCGTAAATTTTCGCAATTTCTTTTTCTTTGTATTGAGGGCCTGATTGAATTCCTTTGTGACAGTTCATACAAATGTTTACAGATGGAATTCCGGCGTGACGTGATTTTTCAACCGAACTGTGGCAATACTGACAAGCTATTTCGTTATCGGCAGCGTGTAATTTGTGCGAAAATTTTATTGGTTGTTCAGGCTTATACCCTTTTTTCGTTTTCCAATCGTAATATACGCCAATGTCGTAGCAAGCATCCCAACAGGATTTCATTCCCATAAAACCGATAATGAGTAAACACACTCCAACAAAGCGGCGGTGCCCTGCCATCCATTGTTTTACTTCCTGTGCAAAGGTAATATCCGGATTTTCAGGTTTTCCTTCGCTGCGGTTAGTAGCGTTTTGCATCGTTGTTCTAACACTGCGGAAAGCACCGATCAAGATCAATAAAATAACAATTACACCAAGGGTCAAATAAAGTGGCTCAATTGACATTCCTTTTTCTGCACTTGCAACTGCCCCGTCGCCCGTTGGTGGGTCCGGCTGAGCACTTGGATCAACCGGTGCAGGACCTTTAACAAAAGCCAAAATCGCGTCAACATCTTTATCAGTAAGGTCGCCCTCAAAAACAGTCATCACAGACCCATTCTCTTTAAATATCTTGTTAGCGTACTGATCGCCTGACTTGATCACTTTTTCAGCATTAATGATCCACTTGTGCAACCAATCTCCTTTGGGAGCACGGTCAAATATGCCTTTTAGGCCGGGACCGGTAATTTTTTTCTCGGTGTGAGACGAGTGGCAAGTTGCACATTTCGCTTTAAAAAGCTTAGCTCCGTCTTGTCCAAAAATTTGTGTTGTGAAGGCGAAAAGCGTTAGAATGATTGTTATCAGGGCTTTTGCGGAAAATCGGGGTATGAGGTTTTTCATATAAAAATAAGAAAATTTAAATCTTTTTAAATGCGTTTTATGACAAAATGATGACACTAAACGATGGCAAATTTAACAGAAGATTAAGAACTAACACGAGATTTTTTGGATTTTTTTAACACAATATATAATTTATAACGATTCTAAATAAGCAAGTATTGCTTTAAGAATTTAATCTTAAAAAACATCACTTTAATCGAATTGATTTTTGAAAAACGGGTTAATACCAAAAACAAAAACTATTTTGCTTTTTCCCAGGTAGCGGCCTGTTTGCGCGAGAAACGCAGGCCTAGCATGATTTCATGCGTACCCGAACTGTATTTTCGGATATTGGTGGTAGAAAAATCGAAAGAATAACCGATCATTAAATAATTGTTGTACATAAATCCAATTAACGCGGTAAAAGCGTCTTTATGGCGATAAGCGCCACCCAGCCAAAGCATTTCCTTGTAAATAACTCTTAGGCCTCCGTCAATTTTTGGAGGCGCGGGGGCCTCGTACTTTAACAAAAACGAAGGTTCAATTTTAAAATCACTTCCAAGATCAAATTTATAGGCTCCATTAATGTTGAACTGCGAAACCAATTTACTTGTTCGTGAAGATCCTGTATATAATCCGATGGGTGATTGATACAATTGCGGCACAGCAAAGCCCAGGTAAAACCGATTTTTTTTGTGAAAATAAATTCCGGCACCAAAATCGGGCACATACGTTGTTTGGTATGTGTTTAATAATTTCTGATCGCCTTCGTCATGCAAAGTTAATTTACTTCCGTCAATACCCCACTGCAAAACACCGGCACTTAATCCAAACGATAAACGCATATCGTCCTTATTTAATTTTAAATGATACGCGTAGGAAGCTGTAATGCCCGTGCGCCTTGTAGGGCCTACAATATCGGTGTACAAATTCATACCCAAGCCCATGTTTTTTGTTTTGATAGGGCCGTGAAGGGTTAACATGTATGTTCGCGGGGCATCCTGAATACCCACCCATTGGTAGCGGTTGTTTGAACGCACATCCGCATAGTCATCCTTCCCTGCAACAGCGGGGTTAATGGCCATTTCATTCAGCATATACTGTGTGTACTGCGGCAGCTGCTGCGCCAAGCTGCAAACCGTTAGTATACTTAAAAGAGATATGTATATTTTTTTCACTATCTGAAGATGGTTAATGGGCCGGTGTATGGTTTAGGATAAGCCGGATGATTTAAATTAATGACATAATAATACGTTCCAACAGGCAGATCTTTTCCTTTGTAAATACCGTCAAACAACACTTTATACCCTGTTGAGTTGAACAGTAATTCGCCCCATCTGTTATAAACCTCAACGGTACAATCGGTAAACTGCTGTATGTTATCGATCTCCCACTTGTCGTTTTTACTGTCGCCGTTCGGACTAAATCCATTCGGTATTTTTATTTCTGGGTACAACGAAATTCTGATCGTATCGCTCGCGGTACAGCCGTTTACATCGGTAACCAAAACGGTATAAGTTATATCCACAGTATTTGAGGCAAGTGGATTAGCAACCGTAAAATTATCAATATCTAATGAAGGTGTCCACGAATAGGTGAACGGTGCGTTGCCTATTGCCGTAGGGTTACCGCCGATTGTAACCGAACTGTAAATTGGAATAGCCGTAGATGTACCCGCATCAACCAACGGTAGAGGCATTGCGTTTACAACAACCGTTGCAAAATCAACACAGGTAGGATTGGCAATTGCCTGAAGAACATAGGTGAATGAACCAGCAACCGGAGGTGTTACAATAACTGTAGGCGTTGTAGCGAGCGTTGGCGATGGTATTGGAGATAAGAACCAATTAAATGCGATTGCACCCGTAGATTTGGTTCCATTTAATACAACCGAATTGTTGGTACAGAACGCGGTATCCCTACCGGCATTGGCAATAATGGTAACCGTTGGAACAATTTTTACAGAGTCGATTTTAGAACATAAATTTTTATCTGTGATTACAAACTTATACGTACCGGCTTTAACGCCAACAATATTTTGTGTGTTCGCAGTAAATGAGGATGGCCCAGTCCAGTTAACGGTATAGCCCGGTGCGGGTGTTCCGCCCATTATCGTTATACTTGCCGCACCGTCGAGCGCGGTGCTACACGAAGAATTAATAACCGTATTTGTTTCAGCAATTGCCGATACTGAGAAGATGGTTACCACCGTACTTATTGGACAACCTTTGAAATCGGTAATTGTTCCTGTATAAGTTCCGGCACATAAAGATGCTAACGGATTTGGAGTTCCGCCCGGAGCACTCCACGTAAATGTATAAGGTAAAACACCGCCGCTTGGTATCAATGTTATTGCTCCGTTGCAATCTCCAAAACATTTTAATTGCTTTATGTTTGAAATACTTAACTGCATAGCAGGATTATCGGTTAATGTAAATGTTTGGAATGAATTACAGCCGCCGGCAGAAACAGTTAAGGAAACAATTCCCGGCGTTAGATTACTAACGGTTTGCAGTGTGCTACCGGTGCTCCAGCTATACGTAATTGGTGCAGCCGTACTTGTACCTAGCGCCGTAATTGCTCCGGTGGTTCCGTTAAAACAAGCCACATTGGTTTGCGTAAATGTAATAACAGGCGCGTTTGAATTGCTTAAAGTGATCTGCTGCACTTTTGTACAACCGCCTGCAGTTACCGCCACTGTATAAATTCCGGCATTTTGCCCCGTAATTGAAGAGGTAAGTTGTCCGCCCGGACTCCATGAGAAAGTATATGGCGGCCCTGCGCCACCGGAAGGTACAACATTAATAATACCATTAGGATTACCGCAAGATGGCTGCGTAATAAATGGTGAAAGTGTGATGCCAGGAGCCGCGTTAATTGTTGTTGAAGATGTACGGATACATCCGTTAAAGTCAGTCATTTGCACAAAATAAACTCCCGGACATAATCCACCTACCGAACTTGTTATTGAAGGAGGTGCAATCCAGCTGAAAGTAATAGGCGCTGTTCCGCCAATTGGTGTTACCGTAGATGAACCATTGCAAAGACCGGCACAGCTTACATTCTGGTTAGTGAAAGTTTCTCCTGTAATACCCGTGGCGCTGCTTACCGCAACGTTTTGCGTAAGCGTACAACTATTAACATCTGTTACTAATACTTGATATAAACCCGCGCATAAATTACCCACCGTTGTGGTGGCAGGGCCATTGGACCAATTGTATGTATAACCTGGAACACCGCCACCCGCCGCAATTGTAGCCGAACCGTTACATATATTACAGCCAGGAGCGGTAATGCCTGTTGTTGCAGTGATCTGCGAAGGAGAAACTATTCCCGCGGTAAATGAATTAAAGCAGCCTAAATTATCTGTAACAGTTACTGTATATGTTCCGTTGCATAAGCCATTGACAGAATTTGTAACGCCACCATTGCTCCACGCAAATGAAAGCGGTGCATTGCCAAATTGAACTATGCCAAGAGTTGCAGAACCTAAGCAATTACCAAAACATTGGTTGCTTGTAACGCTTGGTGTTGCCGCCATATTGATCGCAGCAGGCAACACAACGGTTTGCGATGATGGACAATTATTGGCATCTAAAATATTAATTACAAATGTACCCGCACCGGCACCAAGTAAGGTTTGACTATTATTTGGTCCCTGAGGTGTCCATGTATAATTGTATGTGCCCGGACCTGTACCACCCGAAGTATTTAACGTAATTGAACCGTTATTAATACCCGGACAAGTTGGAACACCAAAAGTTGGATTAATTGTAATAGATGATGGACCCGCAATTGCAACCGCTGTAAATAAAATACATCCGTTCAAATCTGTTATTTGGGCAGTATAAGTGCCGGCCATTAAACTTACCTGAGGGTTTACTGTTGAAGGCGCAGGCGGCGCAAGCCAACTAATTGCGTAACTTGGTGTACCACCGGCAATTGTTATCGCGTTAATATTTGCCGAACCATTGTTTCCGCCAAAACAACTTACGCTGGTTGATACTATTGGCGCAGTATTTGGCCCGTTTGAATTGCTTATAGGGATAGAAAGTGTATTGGTACAACCATTAATATCAAAAACCGTAACAGAATAAACACCTGCGCCTAAACCGCCCGCAACAGAAGTTGTGTTTATAGGAGGAATTGGGGCTCCCCAGGCAAAATTATAAGTAGGCGTACCACCTGCAACACCAATTGTAATGACCGCATTTGAAAAACCACAAGTGGCAGGAACAACAGCAGGATTAATTGTGAACGCAGGAGGATTAATAAGTGTAAATGTTGCCGCCGCAGTACATGAATTTGCATCCAAAATTGATAACGAATAACCAATACCTCCGCATAAACCATTTGCAGTTTGTGTTGTTTGCGTTGGTGCCGACCATGAATATTGCGGTGCGCCAACTACATTGGCAGGATTACTGGTAGCAAAGCCATTACAATTACCATTACACGATGGATTCGTGGTTGAAATATTTGCTAAAATAGCCGGTGGATTTGTAAGTGTAGCAACAATACTTAACTGGCATCCTTGCGCATCAGTAGCTGTTAAATTATAATTAGGCCCAGGTGCAATTGCGCATAATCCGGAAATGGTTCCTGTACCCTGGCCAACAGGAGGGGCCGGAGCCCACACGTAATTAACCGTGCCTTGTGCTCCTGATAAAACCGAAGTTACCGTTCCGTTACAATAATTATTACAAGTAGGATTAGATATGTTTAATGTTGCTGTGAAAGGGCCTGGCGCTGTTATGGTAAATGCCTGTGAAGAAGTACATAAACTGAAATCTGTAATTGTAGCAGTATAACTTCCTGCACCTAAACCATTAATTGTTGAGGTAGTAACAGGGCTTCCCGACCAGGTAAAGGTATAAGGGGCAGTACCTCCGGCTCCGGTAATCGTTGCAGATCCGTTTGTTGAGAATGAACAGGTAGGATTTAAAAAGTTCAACGTGCTGGTTAATGGCGACAATGGCTGCGAAATTGTTACAACACTCGATGTGCTACAGCCGTTAAAATCAGTTACCACAATTGTATATGAACCCGGGCCTAAGTTTGTAATTGTTGGCGTAATGGCACCACCTGGAGACCAGGAATAACTAATAGGAGCCGTGCCTCCGCTGGCATTCGCAACAATGGAACCATTGGCCGCGCCAAAACATTTTACATTGGTAGAGGTTGTGGTTAATGTAAGCGCAGGAGATGAACCAATATTAAATGTCTGTGTATTTGAGCAAAGTCCGCCATTACTTGAAATTGTTACCGTTTGATTACCCGCAGGTAAACCTCCTATAGTGGCTGTGTTTCCACCGGGACCAGGGTTCCAAACATAATTATATGGACCAATACTACCGCTGACCGAAACTGATGCAACACCGGTTGAACCGGTAGCACAAGCCACATTTGTTTGCGTTGGCGTGATCGTCATTGCTGAAGGCTGTGTAATACCAACGGTTTGCGAGGTGATACAACCATTACCATCCGATACCGAAATATTATAGGTTCCGCTGATCATACTGCTGGCAATATTCACATTTGGAGGGCCGGTAACGTTAGGCACCACAGGAGACCATGTAAATCCAAATGCCGGAACACCCGCTGCTGTAACGGTAGCGCCGCCATTGTTTCCGCCAAAGCAGGATACAGTTTTTGTATTGATGGTTAATGTAGGCCCGGGAGGATTAGAAATTGCAGTTGCAATTGTTGTTGTACAAATACTTCCGTTATCTGCAATAATTACCGAATAAGCGCCTGCACCCAATCCTGATAAACAACTTAAACTTCCCGCAACCGGAAACCATGTGTAAGTATACACAGGACCATTTCCACCGCTTGCCGTAACACAAATACTTCCGTTGTTAATACCGCAGCCTGTAGGGCTTGTGGCAGTAAAGGTAGCGGTGATTGAAGGTGTTTGCGTGATATTAAAAGTTAATGTTTGAGAACAGTTATTCTGATCTGTTACCGTAAGCGTTCTTCCGCCGACGCACTGCCCGGAAATAGAGCTTGTTGTTTGTGCACCCGGCGACCATAAATAAGATAAGGTACCTGTACCACCTGAAGCAGTTGTGGTTATAACCCCGTTACAACTTCCAAAACAACCCGCATTAACCTGCGTAGTATTCACAATTATCGCGGGTGGGTTGACGAAACTAATAGTTGCTGTGTTAGAACAAAGAAAAGCATCTTTTACTAAAACAGTATAAGTTACACCCGGGCAAAGACCAACCGCTGTTTGAACTGTTTGTCCTGTTGGTGTCCAAGAATAAGTATAAGGCAAGGTTCCGCCTGTAGCCGTTGCTGCTGCCGAACCCGTACATGATCCAAAACATTGTATGCCTGATCCTACCACGTTAACCGATACGTTTACAGTTTGTAAAATTGTTAGTCCTACCGTTGCTGTACAACCTGCGTTATCAGTAACGGTTACGGTATAAGGGCCGGGACATAAATTTGAAAGAGAAACACCCGCTCCAACAACAACCGCTAATGAATTTGTCCAAACAATTGAAACATAAGGCAGCGTTCCGCCGGCCGGCGCTACCGTAGCAGCACCTGTACAAGCATTACAACTCGATTGTAAACTTGTTACAGCAATTGAGAGAACCGGAGCATTTATAATATTTACCACAAAAGGCTGAGGACAGCCATTTCCATCGGTAACAGTACCGCTGTGGGCACCCGAGCACAAGCCGTTAAATATTCCCACAGTATTTGATGCAACAGGCGGAATGCTTAGAGCATAGGTAAGTGTAGGAGTTCCACCAACCGCGTTGATCGTAGCAGAACCATTACAACCTCCGGCACAGGCCGAGCCTGAAACTGTTTGTGAAACAACTATTGCAGCAGGCTGGGTTAAATTTATTGTAAATGTGCCCGGGCAATTATTTGCATCGGTAACGTTTAAAGTATAAAGTCCTGCACAGCGGTTAATATTTGGATTTCCAACACCGGCCGACCAAACTAAAGTATAACCGGGCACACCACCCAAAATAGCGGCTGATATTACGCCGTTACAAAAACCATTACACGTTGGAAAAGTTGGCGTTAAAGTTGCTGTGATCTGCGATGGCTGTGTTAATGTAGAGGTAGCAGTAACAGTACAACCGTTGGCATCAGTAACCAGCACAGTATAATTTCCTGCGCATTGCCCTGCAATCGCATTCCCTGCTAATGTTCCCGTAGGCGTGGTCCATACTAAAGTATATCCCGGTGTTCCGCCTAACACATTACCTGAGAGAGAACCGTTACACATTGTAAAACACGAAATAGCTGTAGTGGCAATTGAAACACTAAGCGGGCTTGCCGGTTGCGTAATGACGATGGGAAAACTTTGCGTACAACCACCGCTTCCGATAACGAGCGTGTAATTGCCGGCGCATAAATTGTTGAATGGTGGCGCCGCCACAATGGTTGAAGGGGCTGTTGTAATAAGTGAGAAAGAATAAGGAGCACCAAGTCCGCCCGAAGGAGCAGAGTTAATAGAACCATTACATCCTCCGTTACACGTAACAGAAGTTGAAGAAAAGTTTGCGACCAACGTTGGCGGCTGTGGCACCGGAACAGAAATAACTGTTACGCAACCTGCAGCATCTGTAATTGTTGCAACATAAGTATTGGAACATAAGCTTGTGATGGTTTTTGTGCCTTGACCTGCCCCTGGTGCAGGTACCCAATTTATTGTATATCCCGGAGTTCCGCCGGCAATTGAAACTGTTGCAGCACCTGTACACTGACCAAAACAAGTGATGGTTTGAATTACTGCCGAAACAGTATAGGCTGCAGGCGCGGTAATGGTAACAACAGCGGTTGTAAAACATCCAGGAAGAGGTGAATTATCGCTTATTGTAGCCGTATAACTTCCCGGGCATAAACTTGAAATTGTTCCTGTACCTTGTCCCGCACCGGGAACAGGAGACCAGGTAAAGCCATAAGGCGCGCCGTTTCCGCTTCCCGCAGTAATCGAAATTGAAGCCGAACCATTACATCCACCGGCACATGAAATCTGATTAACAATTTGAGCAATTGTAAAATTATTTGGTCCTGTAATATTAAATGTTTGGGTTCTTGTACACTGTCCCCCGTTATTTGAAATTGTTACCGTTTGTGTGCCCGCAGGCAAACCGCCAATGCTATTAGTTCCTGTATTTGGTCCGGGTGTCCAGGTATAACCATAAGGGGCCACACCGCCTGTAACGCTTACAGAAGCTGAACCATTAGATCCGCCTGCGCAAGCCACGTTTGTTTGAGTGGGTGTAACGGTAACCGCAGGAGGCGAAGTAAATGTAATTGGCCCAACCGCAACAGTACAATTGTTTGCACCATTTGTTACAGTTGCAGAAACAGAAGAACCCGCACAAAATGTATTTGAAGCCACTGAACCGCCAAGAGCAACCGTGGTAGTAATACCCGGATTAAATGTAACTGTGTAACCTCCCGCAACACCTCCTGTTGGCGTAATCACGGCCGAACCGGTACAAGATCCGAAACAGGCAATTTGCGTAATTGCAACCTGAGGATTAATTGCCGGGGGCTGATTAATATTTTGAGTGTAGGTTGTTGTACATTGATTTGATTGGTCAACTACAGTTAAAGTTAATGTACCACCGCATAAATTTGTAGCTTGTAAATTACCCGGACTTGTAGAAAATGTGATAGGTCCGCCCGGAGGGCTAATGGTAAAGTTATAAGGGCCGGGTGTACCAAAAAAAGTTACGTTCACAGATCCATTACATGCACCATTACAGGTAACAGATTTTTGTTGTGCAGGTGGTGCAAAACTTGAAATGGAAGGTTGGGCAAAAGGATAACTTACAACTTCGTTGGCACTGAAATCGTTTGGAAAGAATTGTAAATTATATACTGTAAGACAAGCACAAACGTTGTTTATGGTGTATGTTCCTGGGTTAAACGTTAAGGTTGGAATAACCAATGGACAACCGGGAATTGCAGGTGGATTAAGCTGATAAGGCATTGGCCATACAACCGGCAGAAAACAAGCCGGGTTAGGCAAGGTAAAAATAATTTTACCATCGCAACCCGGAGAGCAAGTTGGACCAACAGAACTCGTAGTAATACATGGTAACAATAAATTATTGTTGTTGATCACCGGTGTGATTGGGATGTTATTTCCCACCACTAAATTATCGTTCAAATACGTGTTGCTTACATTTTGGCTTGCAACATTTACAATATTAATTTGTTTTGAAACTTTAAGTACTGCATTATTAAAATTGAGCTGAGGGCTTGTATTCACTATTAAATT
>JANYBY010000320.1 GCA_025360565.1 Bacteroidota bacterium | reverse complement strand
CCTAAAAATCCGCAACGGAAACCAAAACCAAGTGCGGCCGAACTTTCCGGTTCCCAGGTTAACGACGCATCGTTCAGCTGTAATTTTTCCATGCTGTAACGCAGCTCTTCAAAATCTTCGGTATCGATCGGATAAATTCCCGCAAATACCATTGGTTTTACATCTTCAAAACCCTGAATGGCGACATTGCAGGGGCGGTCAAAATGTGTAATTGTATCACCAACCTTAACCTCTTTCGCTTCTTTTATTCCCGAAATAATATAACCCACATCGCCGGTGCTTAATTGCGGACGGCCTTCGGGCTTTAATTTTAAAACGCCAATTTCATCCGCATTATAAACCGAACCTGTATTTACAAATTTTACTTTGTCGCCTTTTTTTACGGTACCGTTTACAATTTTAAAATAAGCAATAATCCCTCTGAAGGAATTAAATACACTATCAAAGATCAAGGCCTGTAAAGGCGCGTTAGGATCGCCAACCGGAGGCTTTACTCTTTCAATAATTGCCGATAAAATTTCTTCAATGCCCAATCCGGTTTTTCCGCTTGCGGGAATAACCTCCGAAGGATCGCAGCCAATGAGATCAACAATTTGATCGGTTACCAATTCGGGTTCTGCGCTCGGCAGATCCATTTTATTTAATACCGGAATAATAGTGAGATCATGTTCCAGCGCCAAATATAAATTTGAAATAGTTTGCGCTTGTATACCTTGCGCCGCATCAACAATCAGCAATGCGCCTTCGCAAGCGGCAATAGAGCGCGATACTTCGTAACTAAAATCAACGTGACCCGGTGTATCAATTAAATTTAAAACAAATTTTTCGCCTTTGTAAGTGTACTCCATTTGTATGGCATGACTTTTAATGGTAATGCCGCGTTCTTTTTCAAGATCCATATCATCCAGCACCTGATCTTGCATATCACGCTTATTAATAGTGCCGGTGTACTCCAAAAGGCGGTCGGCGAGGGTACTTTTACCATGATCAATATGGGCAATAATACAAAAGTTGCGAATGTTATTCATCTGTTTTTTTAAGGATTACAAATATACAAAATGATTTTCAGCAGACCCTCATCACATCTTAAATAGGAGCTCTATTAATGTGAGGTAGGGAATTAACTGATTTTTTTTGGCGTGCCCCCTGAAGCGAAATGCTTAACCAAAAAATTACGCGACATTTCTGCTTCAGGGGTCGGGCTGTCGGCACTCGCTTTTTTTGCTCACCTTTTCTTTCAGCTCCTTCAGCTAAAAAGGTTCGCAAAAAAGAGCTCAAACATCCCAATAGCTATCGGGACCATCCCTCACGCTTTACCTGCCGTAAGAATGAAGGCAGGCGGCATTTGGCAAAGCGATAAGACCTTCAAGGTTTTTCTGCATCATCCCGAAAACCTTGAAGGTCTATAGGATTTAATTCTGTTTCACCATTTTTTTGGTATCAATAATTTTACCGTCAACAATTAAAGTATACAGGTATAATCCGTTGCTGAGATCGGCGGCAAAAACATTTAATTGCCAGGCCGGCTTCAGCCCCTAAAAAAGTATTGTTGCTTGCTGAATTTGGAAAAATACCGTTTTGCCAACCCGCGTAGTCACCAATAAAAACACTGCCCGAGGCGGAATTATTTTCACCGGTACGGTAACCTACAAAAACATTATTATTGCCCTGATTGTTTGCCCCCGCAGAGTAACCAATAAACGTTTGTCGGCCACCACCCGGACTTAAATAATTAAAGCCTGCTCTAACGCCAACAAAGGTAACCGAGTGTTCATTCCCCGGATTGTTACCACCTGTTTTTGGCACACAAAGCGCCAAACTATCATCAATATAATAACCAAACTTTATGCCTTGTGTGTTTGTGTTTCTAATATTTATTCCGTCGTTAATTAAATTACTGTAAACATCTAATTTAAATGAACCAAAAGGAGAAGGAGGGTAAGGTAAAACAATAGGTGGAAATGGCGGACTGCCAATGCCAACGTTGCCGTTACTTGCAGCACTAAAGATTGTCATGCGTTGAATACCATTGGTAAAAAAATCCATCGGAAAATTACTTTGCTGATTTAAAATTGCGTGTCCCAAAGTGGCCGGCGGCCCATCGGAAACGCCCACTAAAAAACCATTTGCAGCGCCTGACCCCGTGGCCGGGTTTGTAAACTGCGCGTAAACATTAGCGTTGATGGGTGAATTTAAATGTAAAAGATTTTGAGGCGATGAAAAACCGTTGCCAATCCCTACGAAACCAGCGGTGGGGCCAGAACCCTTGATAACCATACGCTGTACGGAAGTACCGTTAACTCCAGATTGATTGGTGAAGAAGTTAATGTCAAGTGCCGCAAAGTTATTTTTTATGTCAAGATTTCTTGGTGTACTCAAAGGAGCGCCACTCCATCCTACGAAGGGAGTACCAGGTGGCGAAAAATTAGTTGGGACAGTTACTTGAGCTTTGGAAGTAATGGTTATCAGTATTAGTAATACCGACAGGCAGAGGGGCAACTTTTGTTTCATGCTTGTGGATTTAGAGTTTAGTTATTTTTTTACAGATGGCTTGGGTTCTTTTTTGATTGATTATTTTCAAGACGTACATTCCTTTAGGATATGATGAGAGGTCAATAGTCGTGGAACTCAGATTATTTACCTGTTCTGAATAAACTGTTTTCCCAAATACATCCATCAACACAAGTTCGCTTCGTTGATTATCCTGAAATGAAATCTTAACAAAATCACTGCTTGGGTTTGGAAAAATACTCATTTTATTTTCTGAGCTGAATTCTGGAACTGAAACTGTGCATGACAAAGCGTCAATACCTCCATTGGCTAAAAGAGAATCGGTTGACACACATATATCATCGTACAAATAGTACGATTGAACATTGAGGCAAGAACCACATGCATAGGGCACAGTAGTCGTGTTGGCGTCATCAAAAAAGTTGCCAAGCATTACATATTGATATGCCGAATCAGCAATAATGCTGCCTGCAATACGAGTCCAGTTTACTGAATCACTTATGACCATCGAAGAATTAAGATGAGCGAAATTATTAATAGGTGCTGGATTTGATGAACTATAAGCCACAGTTGAAAGACGAAGTCCGATATTATTTGAAGGCATACCAAAATAGTTTCCGCCAGCATAGGATTCAGTCATAACTGTATAAAAAGAAAGAAAATACTTCTGACCGATGACAAGTGGCGAGCTTAATTGAATTCCAATGTACTCTCTATCATTTCCAGCCGAACCCCAAGTAATCAAACCGGTGTATGCATTACAGCCTCTATGAGGAATCTGGTTACAGAAACCACCTTTAGGAACACTTACACCACTACTATAAGGAGCGCAAGCGTTGTAATAATCAGGAGTAGATGAAGCAATACTATATTTACTCCAACCAGTGGCGTATTGTATTTGGTCATAGGAAGTAGGACAGATGGTATTTTGCTCAAATGAAAAATTAGGAACAAGGTTGGTTTGCCCAAAAGTTATATTAAAAGCTACAAGCAGCAAACCGTTAGTAACTAAGAATATTTTTAAATGGTATTTCATTAAAGTTTATAAAATTTGCTTTTTAAGCATTATAACTTGCGCTTTTAAGATTTCAATTTGCTTTTTTAGTTCAATTATTTCGGTTAAGCTAATTTTGCCGGAAGCATCTTGCAAAATTAAATT
>JANYBY010000316.1 GCA_025360565.1 Bacteroidota bacterium | reverse complement strand
TCTTGTAAAAAAGATAAAAAAGCAGACCCATTACCCGATACAACGCCCGGGACAATTAAAATTGATTTTGAACACATGGTAGATGCAGTTCCCCTGGTATTTAATCAAAAATATGTAAACCCTAAAGGAGATACTTTTCAGTTAACTAAGTTTAATTATTTTATCAGTAATATTGTTCTTACAAAAAGCGATAACACTACTTATACTGAGCCCGAAAGTTATCATCTTGTATTTCATTCCGACCCTTCGAGTAAAACAATTAGCATACCAAATTTACCGGCTGCATCCTATAAATCCATTCGTTTTATGCTGGGTGTTGACAGTGCAAGAAATAAATCGGGTGCGCAAACGGGCGCTTTAGACCCGGCGGGCCTCGCGGCAACTATGTATTGGAATTGGAGTTCGGGTTATATCATGTTTAAATTGGAAGGCACAGCTCCTAAATCGCCCGACCTGAATAAACTTCTTCAATATCACATTGGCGGATTTGGAGGCGTAAATAAAACACAGCGCATTTTTAATTTTGATTTTGGTAGTGCAACCGCCAATGTAAATTCAAGCGCTTCTCCTTTTATTCATTTATCTGTTAATGTAAACGAAGTTTTTAAATCGCCTACTCTGATCGATTTCGTTACCCAATATGATGAAACGTTCATCGGATCGGGTTCAAAAATGGTCGCAGATAATTATGCCGACATGATCACATTTAAGAGTGTACAGAACTAATGCAAAAAATTGCAGGGATATTTTTTATCGCATTTCTTTTTTTCGCGTGCAAAAAAGATCCGCAAATTATTCCGCCATTACCTACCGATAATCTTGTTGAAATAATTCCCGCCGGATGGCCACAACCCATTTATACTTTTAGCGTTAATACCATTTCGCCTGATAAATTTGCTTTGGGCAGAGAATTGTTTTACGAAACCTTGTTATCAAAAGATAATTCTATCTCTTGCGCCTCTTGTCACCAGCAATTTGTAGCCTTTGCAAATGCCGATCATGCGTTTAGCCACGGCGTAAATGGAACATTAGGAAATAGAAATGCGCCTGCACTTTATAATTTAAATTGGTTGCCTTTGTTTATGCACGACGGCGGAATTAATCACATAGAAGTTCAGCCGCTTGGCCCAATAAATAATCCCATTGAAATGGCCGAGAATACAGCTAACGTGATCGCTAAATTACAGGCTTCCGACAAATACAGATCATTATTTAATAAAGCTTACGGCAGCGAAGATGTGGATTCGCAAAAAATGTTACGTGCAATGGCACAATTTATGGGGCTAATGTATTCTTACAACAGCAAGTACGATCAATTTAAACGTGGCGAAAATGGTGTTAATTTCAACGCTTCGGAATCGCGCGGTTATACTTTTTTTGTAAGCTATTGCGCGAGCTGCCATAAAGAACCTCTGTTTACCGATTACGCTTTCAGAAATAATGGTTTGCCGCCAAACATTAATTTAAAAGACAGCGGTAGGGCGCACATTACAAAATTAACCACCGATATTTATAAATTTAAAACCCCTAGTTTAAGGAACGTTGCCAAAACCGCGCCCTATATGCACGATGGCAGATTTGCAACACTGGAACAGTGTTTAGATCATTATGTTAACGGTGTTGTGAACCTTACCAATTTAGATCCGCTTTTAACCGACGGAATCTGGCTTTCTGACCAGGATAAAATTGATGTTGTAGCTTTTTTAAATACCTTAACAGATTATAAATTTATTAAGGACTCCCGTTTTGCTGATCCAAATTTTAAATAATGCCAATTAAAGTCACATTTTTAGGAACCGGTACATCGCAAGGTATACCGCTTGTAGCCTGCGCTTGCCGTGTTTGCACAAGTGAAAATGAAAAAGACAAAAGAACACGAACATCGGTTTTGGTTGAAACGGCAAAAACAACTTTGGTCATTGATTCGGGTCCGGATTTCAGGCAACAATTATTGCGCGAAAAAGTAAAACGGTTGGATGCGGTAGTTTTTACTCATGAACACAAAGACCATATCGCGGGTCTGGATGAGGTAAGAGCGTTTAATTACATTACTAAAATGAAAATGCCTGTTTACGCTACAGAACGCGTTCAAAAGGCGTTACACCGTGAGTTTGCATATATTTTTTCGGAAGAAAAATATCCGGGAATACCGGAGGTTGAGCTTTTTACTATTGATGATGAAATTTTTACGGTAAAAGATATTTTACTGGAACCAATTAATGTTATGCATTATAAATTGCCTGTAAAAGGTTTTAAAATAAATAAATTTGCTTACGTAACTGATGCTAATTTTATTACAAAAGAAGAAAAGGAAAAATTAAAGAATTTGGACGTGTTAGTATTAAACGCCTTGCGCCGTGAGCCGCATATTTCGCATTTTACCTTTATTGAGGCAATTGAACTGGTAAAAGAATTAAACCCTAAAAAAGCTTACTTTATACACATGGCGCACCAACTGGGGCTTCATGATGAAGTGAGTAAAGAACTTCCCGAAAATATTGAATTGGCGTTTGATGGTTTGCAATTGATAATTTAATTTTGTGCAATGGCCAACGACCTAAAAATAACAGCAACAACCAAAGAAGAAAAGTACAAAGAGCTTTTGCCGCAATTAAAAAGTTTGCTTCAAGCGGAAACTGATCTCATCGCAAATCTATCTAACACTTGCGCGGCTCTTAAATACGGCATGGATTTTTTTTGGATCGGTTTTTATTTTGTAAAAAATAATGCATTGGTGCTTGGCCCTTTTCAAGGACCCATTGCTTGTACCCGCATTGCAAACGGCAAAGGCGTTTGCGGAACAAGTTTAAAAAATAAAGAAACCATCATTGTGCAGGATGTAGATCAATTTCCGGGCCACATTACCTGCAGTGTTTTAAGCAAAAGCGAAATTGTGATCCCGATTTTTGACAAACAAAATAATGTTATCGCGGTGTTAGATGTGGATAGCGAGACTTTAAATTCGTTTGATACAACCGATGAATTTTATTTGAAACAGATCCTTGATCTGATAAGGTTTTAGATCAAAAATTTCAAGTCTACTTTTTCTTTTATTTCTTCCCCAAAAAAAACGATCCCAAAATAAAAGGTATCAATTGCCAAAGTTACTTTGGGATGTTTTTTAATTTCTTCCCAAGCCTTCGTCATATCTTTGCTCCAGTAAATATCATCAAACACAAAAACCGAATATTGATCCGCTTTTTTTAAAGCCAGGTTAAAATAATTTATGGTTGCAGTGTATGTATGATTACCATCCACGTACAAAAAGCCAAGTTTGCTTAATTGATCCAATAAAATTGGCAGCTGCTCATCAAACTTTCCTTCAATAAAATTACAATTGGTTATTTTTTCAGTCTTCGCTAATTTTTGGGCAATTGCCACCAAAACGCCACTGCCTTCGATGGTATATACTTGGACTTTTTTATTGGCATTACATAAATACAAGGTGTTTAATCCTACTGAAGTGCCAAGCTCAACAATGGTTTCGGGATTCAAAAAATTAATGAGTTTGTATAAGATCTCCGATTGTTTTACGGTGCTCACGCCTGTTCTCACAATTGCGTTAAGAGGTCGCTTACCGTTCTTGAAAGTTTTTGATCCTGCCCCAAAATCTTCTATTACAAGTTCCGTTTTATCAAATAAAAGTAAGTTCCTAATTTTTTTTAACGCTTTAAAATCGTAAAATTGATTTGTGTTGTAAAAAACTTCTTCGCACAACTTATACGCAAAAGGCGAATGCACATTGTGACCCTTGCGCCTCGCCGTGAAAAAATGTTTTATGTAACTAACGAACCTGTGCATATTTATAATCGTTACAAAGACAATAGAGTATTTTTTCGACAGGTGTGGTTTTATAATTGAGCAAAGATTCCTTTTGCATATAATACAATTTTAAAGTGAACATTTTTTTTTCGGGGTGCCTTTTATTCCATCGTTTTAAAATATAATTACAGTAAAGAGGCCGCATAAAGGCCATTTCATCGCGCTGCATGTTTTCGGTAATTTTTCGCCACCTATCGGTTGTATGAATTTTGAGAATGCTTTTTGGTTTTTCAAAATTAACATAATCTTCATTGCGTATCAAGTCCCATTGCCTGCCGATAGAATCCATTCCGTAATAAACATACCAACCGTCTTTTTTCAACACGCTTGGCGAAAACATTCCCCAATACTGATCTAATCTTAACGCGTTTATTGGCACTATTGTTTCACTTCTTAGCTCATAGTTAAACCATTTAACGGCGCTTAAATTTACGGTAGCACATAGACAAATAATAATTATGCAAACAGCATTTGTTAGCCAAGCAAGAATTGGTTTTTTATTAACTTTATTTTTTGTGGGATAATAAAATGTAAGCGACTGTAAAAATTTGAATTTATTTTCCAGCTTATCCATCACAAATTTTGGCAGTAGGCCTATGCCCGAAACCATGTTGATGATAAAAAATAAGCCAACATATAACGTTAAGCCAATGCCTGTATGTAAAAATAAAATGAGGAAAAAAGCGAGCAGCCGTAAATAACCTTTTTTCGCCGGAAACAAGATCAGGAAAGGAATAATGAGTTCAGAATAATAAACCATAAATGTGAGTGCTTTCATTAATCCCGGAAATTGATAGAGCCAATCTCCAAAGCCGGGCAAACGTAATTGTTCAAGGCTTAACGCATAATAAACGGCTGTACGCTCACTACCCCACTCAGCACTGGTTTTAAGGCATACCGTAAAAAAATAGATAGAAGCAATTAAAAGCATGTAGCCAAAGTTTGCTACGTATTTTTGTTTGGGCTTGTATTTTATTTTTCGCGAATCAATTGAGTAATGCGAATTCCATGGTAAAAATAATCCCCAAAATAAAATGATCCGTAAAACATCGTCGCCACCCTGTTGAATAAATACATTACGGTTATGCAGCGAAATATAAAGTAGCCAAACTATTAAGCCGCTTAATTTGGTTTTGTATCCAAGTAAAAAGGACGCAGCAAAAATAAAATGGAAAATAAATAAAGTAAGCACCCACCAATATTCTCCGCCTAATTCGTGAATGCTCCAAAATCCGGGTTTCCAGCCAAAATTGTGCATCAATTCTACCGGCCAAATTCCATTATCGGTATAATGTGCGGTAAGGTCGCCTACTCTAATGGCAAGGTCGGTTAAAATAATTAGCGCCAAACCAATTCTTAATAAAGATAATGCCCTTAGGTCGAGCGAATAACTTCTTAAAAAACAAACAAATATTTTTTTGAGTTTATACAAATTAACGAGTCTTAAAAGTAAAGATAATACTTCGTTCACATTTATGCTTAAATAATTTGTTTTCTCATGACTAACATTAAAAAACGCTCAATTAAAAACTTATTTCTTGATCTTTTAACTTATCACAATGCTTTTTTTACCTGAATTTGCGGCAGGGATACGAAGGGGCAGCCACCGCAGTAAATTTATTGAGGCACGAAATAAATTTACGAGGAGGCCGAAGCGAAGCGGAGCCCGAAGTAGCCCGACCGCCTGCCCGCCAACATTAACGCAATGCAGGCGGGGCCGCCCAAATAATACAAATAAAAATTAACAATCCACCTTTAGTAAGTTAATAGAGTAAATACATTTGCTTATGATCTTTAAGGTAACTTTAAACGATGGAAAAAATGCCCGATAAGCCTTTGATATTAGTTACCAATGATGACGGTGTTTACGCACCCGGCATAAAATTTTTGGCAAAGGTTGCTTCGCAATTCGGCAAAGTTGTTGTGGTTGCCCCCGATAAACCTCAAAGCGGAATGGGGCATGCCATTACAATTAATTCTAAATGCGAATTATGGTAATTTGTTTTTTCAATTCTTAAGGTAGAATTAATT
>JANYBY010000311.1 GCA_025360565.1 Bacteroidota bacterium | reverse complement strand
CAGGAAAATTGGATTGTTCGTATTTAGGGTGATCGTAATTTTGATAAGTGAGTTCAATATTATGTTGAGGAAACAAATTATTTTCATCAATATAAACTTTAGAACCAACAGGTGAGTAATAATGATCGGCTTTTACTTTTTTGCAAATGTCGATCAAGGCTTCCACTTTACTTCCCTGCACATCCAATTCAGATGAATATAACAGCGGAGTGGTAATATTAAAATGTTTCATGCCCATTTTTATCAATAACACATTTAATTCCATTAAGAGATTCGGCTGAGAATTGTAAATAGTTTCGAGTTCAGAAAAAATTCCATCAAAGTTTTTTGTTTTGCTGTAGGACAATTGAAGTGTACTAAGATGTTTTTTGGGAATATTCCGACTGTAATCTACTTCTACTTCATTGATCCTCCGTAATAATCCGGCACCGTGCTTTACAGCGAGAGTAAGCATTATTTCACCTGTTTTATTTCTTACTCGGTTTCTTTGTTGCCACGATTGTTTTTCGAATTGAACGGTATCGTAAATGATAAAAGTGTCGGATTTTGCGATAAGATCAAAATAACCCAGCCAGGGTAAATAGGTGGGCTGCATAATGGCGCAAGTACTCATAACAGTTTTACCAAACCAAAATTATCTTGGCCTTTCACCGATTTTTTTTGCGGGACTTCCAACATAAATGCCCCATGGTTCGCAATCTTTATTTACAAAACTCCCGGCGCCAATAACACAGCCTTCGCCAATAGTAACGGGCATAATTGTACAACGTGCTCCAATATAAACATCGTCGCCAACAACTAATTTTCCACCCAAAACTTTTGTAGCGCCCTCTTCGAGCCCGTCAACCATTTTTAATCCGGGAGTATGGTGAGAGTAAGTGGCCGACAAAAAAACAGTTCCCGGTCCGGTTGAAACCCTGTTGCCAATGATAGTTAAACCTCCGCCCCAAATAATTGTGTGCGGCTGAATGTCGGTGTATTCGCCAATTTTCACGCCTTCACCGGCAAAAATAAAGGCGAAGTCGCGTACTTTAGCGTTGCTTCCAATATCTACTACATGTGGGAAAGCAATTTTTGCCATGGGATAAATTTTTACATTTTCTCCGCACGATCTGAGTTTGGCTTTTACATTTTCGCCCATTAATTCTAATCCTTCTATTTGCATATTGTTTGTTTTAGTAAATTTTAAAATAATAAAATTAATTTCCCTTAAGTTGATCTTTTCTTTTTTCAACAAGATAACTAAAGTTCTTGTTATCGCTTTCCTTAATATAATCGTGTAACATATCTTCAAAACTATATTGCGGCTCCCAGTCTAACTCTTTTTTTGCTTTATTTATATCGTATAAAAATGAATCTACACTATTTGGCTTTTCCGGTTTATCAATAATAATTGGATTATCGCTGTTAGCCCAAAAAACTTTTGCAATGGTTTCGGCTTCCTGTCTTAATGTTAATCGTTTGCCGGAAGTAATATTATATAATCCTTTGGCGGTATCGTTATTAATTGCTTTAATAAATGCCGAGATCACATCTTTAATGTAAATAATATCTCTTCCTTTATTTCCATCGCCCCATACCTCGAGTGGCTTGCAGGCCATAGCATTATCAATAAAGATCTGAAAGCCGGTTTTAATAGGTTTACCATCTTTAAAAATTTCGGTATGAGGACCGTAACCATACACAGGCGGTAATCTGAAAATAATACTTTTTAAACCATGCGATGCTGAGTAATAATTTACCGAGTCTTGTGCGGCGCTTTCAGAAATACTGAACATGGCATACTCACCATCGTATTTTATTCCCCGTCCGTCAGCTTCTTTAATGGCTTTATTATCTATCCACAAGCCCTGTGTATTGCGATGCGAACTGGCGTAAATTAATTTGCCGATATTATTTTTTTTGCAAAATGCAAGAATATTGAGTGTGCCCAAAACATTTACCGTTATATAATCTTTTGGGTCGTAATTTTTTGAACTAACGTTGGCAGGCTGGTGGGCAGCGAGATGCAGCACAACATCAAAGGGTGTTTGCCCCAATTTTTCAAATTCATGTAACTTCGTAATATCAACATTTACAAACGCAATACCTTTGGATTTGTAATAGTTTTCACCGATCTCATTTACATCTGTGGCTGTGATCTGATAGTTTTGCCGGGATAACTCATCTATTAAATAGGTGCCCATAAATCCGGCGGCGCCAAAAACAAGAATTTTTTTGTTCTGCATTTTAATTGTTTTTATTTTCTTAAAACGGCGTAACCAAACCCCGCCCTGCCATATCCGTTCCCGCAATACAGCATATAGGTTTCTTCTTTATGTTTAAAAACGTTGGGATAACAGATCATTTCAGAATCCCAACCTGAAGAAGATAATTCGATCCCAACTTTATCATCCATTCTCTTGAACTGAAGCCCATCGGGCGATTCCGCATAGCCCATTGTGTATCCGCCGGTGCCCATTGCATAACAATACCACATTTTGTAAATCCCATCATCTTTAATAATGCTGGCCCTTGAAACGCGTGTTTCGTTTTCGTGTTTATAATCTACAGAAACCAGCCCTTCTCTTTTCCAGTTAATTCCATCGGTGGATTCTGCATATTTAATATTATACCTTGGTAATTCTTCGTTTATCCAGCGGTCGGCCGAATCATACCACATCCTCCATATCCCATTTTCTATTATTATGCATGAAACGACTAAAATAGTGTAGGGCTCTTTGTCTGTTCTGTCAAGCACCGGTGCTCTTGAATATCTTTTAAAAGTTTTTCCATCGTCGTTACTTATTGCGAGCCCTGAAACTTCGGCTGCTCTTACCTTGGAGCCTTTGTTCCATCCCATAATATAAAAATATTTTTTACCATCATGGTTTACAATGCAGGTAGGGGAAATGCCATTGTCATCATAACTACCTAATTCACCAATATCAATAATTGGTTTTTCGGATAGGTGAAGGATCTTAGAAGGAGCTTTTAAATCAATTTCAATAAAGCCGGTTCTTGAAATATTAGAAGCATCTCTACCCGAAAAATAAATTCTGAAATTATCGTCTTTAATGTGATCCGCAACAGGAAGCATTGCGTGTGTTTTTACCCAATCGTACTGGCCTGCCGGTAAAAATATCTGTCCTTTTTTTTCCCACTTCATAATTTATTTATTTAAAAATTTCGTTTAAAATCTCCTCTTTACCTTCACCGATCTGCATTGAGCTGATAAATGGATCTGTGGGATAAACAAATGATTTTGTTTCTATCAAAGAACCGGTTTTATATATTTCGGTTACGTCGTATGTTGCAATAAATCCACCATAAACATTTTTTTGTAATTCATTTTGATGAAAACAGATCGCCGGCGTTCCAACGGCCAATGCCTCAAAAAAAGAAAGTCCCGGTGATGCAAATACCAGATCAGATCGGCTCATTACTTCTGCTACATTTGTAATTTTTTCAGTTACTTTAACTGTGCTTAAAGAGGAATAATTATTTTGCAAAATAACTTGCAATTCTTTATGATGTTCAAATGCTGCCCCTAAAACAAGTGTAATATTTAAGGATATTTTTTGTTTAAGAAGTTCATTAAGCACACCGGAGGATATATTACAAGGATCAGCGCCTCCAAAGATCAACATAATATTTTTTATTGCTTTTAACGAAACGGTTTTCTTTTTGTATTCATAAAATTCAGGCCTTAAGATCCAATATTTGGGTCCAAAAAAATTTATCTGCCCGGTAACTTCATTTTTTTTGTAAATATTTTGAAAATCACTCCCTATATCGGCTAGTACAGTAATATCCGCAAAATTGTTGGCTTCGGTTAAATTGGTAAATATAGTTAGCTTTGCCTTAAGGCATTCTTTAATTTTTTTAGCCAATTCCGGTGAAACATCAAGCTTGTCAAAAATAATATGATCGGGTTGTATAGTTGTTAAGGCATTAAAAATAAGCTCATCATTTAAGTAACCGGAAACCGGACACTTTGTTTTTTTTAGTAATTCAATAATATCACTATTGCTTTTTGTAAGAAAAATGATCTCGGTATTTTTATTTGTTCTTTTTAAAATAGAATCAGCAAGGGTCATTGATTGGTAAACATGGCCCATACCAAGTGTGTTATTCCCATCTGTTATGATTACTATTTTCATCCTCCTGTTTCGGACATTAATTTATATTTCATTTCGGCTAATTTCCAATCTGATTCATTATCTATATCCTGAGCTTCCAAATCACTTATTACTATAATTTTGGTTTTATCGGTCAAAATATTTCTCTTCGCTAAAAAACTCTTTGCGTTAAACCAATAGAATTGCCCCGGATCATAATAAGCTGTTTCAAGGTCTTGGGAGCGGGTATTTTCAAACTCAGGGTAAAACATTTCTACCTTGTTGTTAGTGAATTTAATAGCTCTTTGTATTGGCGAAGAATAGGGAACGAGGGGAAAAATATTTTCAGTTTTATTATCTTCCAGTTTAGTATATGCGTTTTTGAAAACAGGCAGCTTGATCAATGGTGAACAAGGATAAATGCAACATGCGTATTTAAATTCCAAGTTTTTATGTTGGTAATTTAATAGTACTTCTTCCCAAACAGAATATGTTGTAGCAAGGTCGTTCGAGTTTTCCTCGCTTCGCATAAATGGCACTTTTGCGCCAAATTTTTTAGCGATTTCTGCAATTTCATTATTATCTGTTGATACCATTACTTCATCAAAAAGGCCGCTTTGCAAAGCCAGCTCAATGGAATAAGCAATAATGGGTTTTCCTAAAAAATCTTTTATGTTTTTTCCGGGAATTCGTTTGCTGCCCCCGCGGGCCGGAATAATACAGATGTTTGACATTTATTTACGTTTAAATAGCAGTAACTCCGAATGAAATCCGTCAACCGTTTTGTACCCGAATGGATTTACATTGCTTTCAACTAAATTATATTCGTCTTTTATCATTCCAATATAATCATCTTTTAAAATGGCTACTTCTACACCAACATCTTCCACGTTTTTTTTAATTTGTTTTCCTTCCCTCATATTCCTCAGTAAGATCCATTCCGGCTTCAGCCTTTTTATATTATTCAAATAATTGATCACAATATTTGGTTCCATTTCCTGAAATGAAATAAAATTGACAAACAGATCTATTTTACCTTGTAATTTCTCAATTTGCCATGAGTTTAAAATAGTGCATTTTGGTAATTCTGAAATTTCAATCTTGTCCACTTTAATATAATCCATAAAATACTTTATGTCTTTTTCGGAATACACACTTGATAAATATTTCCACGAAATAAAACTCATTGGCGGAATATCGATATCGATATATTTTTGGCCTTCAATTCCTGAGTACTTTAAAACTTCGCCTAAAGAACCAAAACCTCCGCCAATTTCCATGACCGTGGAGAAGGGTTTATTTTTCATGTGTTTTTTAAGCATGATGAGCCCCAATATATAATTGAGCGAGGAGCGGCTGTATTTTTTACCGTCAAATTCAAAATGTTCTTTTGGTTTTCCGTATTCGCTTTCTGAAAAGGTGTGTAAATAAGGTTTGGCATCTTTATTATCCGATCCTTCAAAAACACGGTAATCGGATAAGGCGTGATTATACCCGTCTAAAAAATCGCTTAATGCTTTTTTTTGTTTTGGCGAAGCATTATTTTTTTGAAGAACATCTGTTAATTTTTCTTTGATGTCGTGTGTAAAGCTATTAGCGGGAATTCCATAGGTCGGGACAAAAAATCCGAGCGGTGTTTCGAGGTGTTTAAAATTTTCAACACCAAATTTTTCTATTTCGAATATGATTTCATCCGAGGCTTTTTCCCAAAAGGCGGATGGTTTATAAATGGGCTTTTGCTCATTCATTTCTTTGATAGATGCTTCTATTTCGGAATATTTATGCATTTTTATTTATATTAATTGTTTGCAAGATCTTAAACTGAAAAATCAGGGTCAACATGTTCTTTAATTAATTTTCGTAACTCTTCAACGCCAACCCATTCTGTATTTTGTCCTGAATTAAATTGAAAGCCAATTGGAACAGCTTTTGCATTAAAATGTTTTTTATAAGCCTCTGTGTCCCAGTTAGGGACTTGCGGAATAATTGAAAAATATTTTCCAAGATCATAAGTTGAAAATGAGTCGGAGGATGTGATCATTTCCTCATGAACCTTTTCGCCGGGACGAATACCTACAACTTTATGTTCGCAATTTGGACCGATTGCTTTTGCAACATCTAAAATTTTGTAGGAAGGAATTTTTGGAACGAAAATTTCGCCTCCCCATGCGGTTTCCAGAGCATGTAAAACCATATCAACGCCTTCTTGCAGAGAAATGTTGAACCGCGTCATGGTTGGATCGGTTATTGGTAAAACACCATCTTTGCGTTTGCTTAAAAAGAAAGGAATAACCGAACCGTTTGAGCCCATGACGTTTCCGTATCGTACAACCGAAAATTTAATATTTCGTGTTCCTTTTATATTGTTTGCGGCAACAAATAATTTATCGGAACACAATTTGGTAGCGCCGTATAAGTTAATAGGAGCCGCCGCTTTGTCGGTTGATAGGGCCACAATGTTTTGAATGTTGGTTGCCAGCGCGGCATTAATTACATTTTCGGCGCCAAGCACATTTGTTTTTACGCATTCCATTGGATTGTATTCCGCAATATGCACATGTTTCATGGCCGCAGTGTGTATAACGTAATCAATCCCTTCGAAAGCCCTTACCAAGCGGGCATAATCTCTTACATCGCCAATAAAATAACGAATGGCCGGAAATTGCGAATCTGAAAATTCCTGGTTCATCTGAAATTGTTTTTGCTCATCTCTCGAAAAGATGACAAGGCGTTTTACATTGGGCCATTTTTTCAAAATGGTTTTGGTGAGCTGCTTTCCTAGCGAACCTGTTCCGCCCGTAATTAGGATGTTTTTGTTACTTAGATCTAACATGAGATTATATTTAAGATTAATTTAATGAATTTATAATTTAACAGGCATTAAAAGTGTTTTTTTAAACTATCACCGATGAGTTTTGAAAATACCTGTGCACCCTTAGTGTTTAAGTGAGTATAATTTAAAAACAGAGTCGAATCATTATTACTGAAACATGTTGTAAGGTTGAAAAAGGGGATTGAATTTTTTTTGCACAGGCCCTCAATAATTGAATTACAGGCTTCTTTTCCTATCATTTTTTCGTAATTCTTCGGA
>JANYBY010000302.1 GCA_025360565.1 Bacteroidota bacterium | reverse complement strand
CTGGGAAAAGAACAAAAAGGTTATTGAAGCCGGCCAAACCGATGCCTTTGTAACTGCCTTGTATAAAGGAAAGCGCGTATTTCTTGAAGATCTGATCAGGATGGGGATCTTTGTTGTGAGATAGAACGCAGATCTTCATGATAATTATGATTTCTTATGATTATTTTCAACATTCATCTAAAAATCTTAATTGATCTTAACCATCATAATAATCTGCCTTCCATATTATGACTGACAACTTTAAGCATTCGGAAATCACCGATTTAATTATCAAAGCTTATTATAAGGTTTACAATACTCTTGGTTATGGCTTTTTAGAAAAAGTTTATGAAAACGCCATGTTAATAGAGTTAAAAAAATCAGGGCTGTCTTGTACTAATCAACAATCAATAAAGGTTTATTACGAAAAAGAGAAAGTAGGCTTTTACGTATCAGATATAACAGTAAACAAAAGCGTAATTGTCGAAATTAAGGCACAAGTAATCTTAAGCGAAGCCGATGAAGCCCAATTAATCAATTATTTAAGAGCAACCGATATTGAATTTGGAATGCTTTTAAATTTTGGTAAGAAACCAGAATTCAAGAGGAAAGTTTTTTCAACTGAGTTCAAAAATCATGTTTGAACACAGATTATCATGAGTTTTTTGATACGTTATGATTAATTTTATAAAATCTTAATTGATCTTAATCATCATGAAAATCAGCGTTCGATTTAAAAATCATATTTGATCATAATCATAATAAAAATCTGCGTTCTATCATGAAATTCCCCGAAACAGAATTAATTCTCACACCCGAAAATAGGGTGTATCATTTAAATTTAAAAGGAGAAGATATAGCCGACAATGTAATTGTTGTTGGCGATCAGCATCGGGTAGCACAGATCTCGAACTACTTCAGTAAAATAGAATTTAAAACCGAACACCGCGAATTTATAACTCACACCGGGCAATTTAACGGAAAAAGAATTACTGTTTTAAGCACCGGCATTGGCCCCGATAACATTGATATTGTTTTAAATGAATTGGACGCGGCAATAAATATTGATCCCGAAAAAAGAGAATTAAATCCGGTTTTACGAACATTGAATATAATTCGTTTGGGCACCAGCGGCGCTCTACAGGCCGATATACCGGTAAACGGATTAGTGGTAAGTTCATACGGACTGGGATTAGACGGGCTTCTGAATTTTTACGAGGGATGGAAACAGATAAACGAAAATGAGATCAGTGAGGCCTTTATTAAACACGCCTCGTGGCTGCCGAACTTAGCCTACCCATATTGTGTTTCGGCAAACCGCAAACTGTTAGATACATTTAAAGAAGGTAATTACGTTGGCATTACAGCTACTGCGCCTGGTTTTTACGGCCCGCAAGGCCGGCAAATACGTTTAAGATCGGCTGCCCCGCAATTAAATGAACTTTTAACTTCGTTTAAATTAAATGATCATCGTATAGTTAATTTTGAAATGGAAACTTCGGCCCTTTATGGTTTAGGAAAAATGCTTAACCATAACTGTGTAACGATTTGTGTAACAATTGCCAATCGCGTGCGAAAAGAATTTACAAGCGATTATAAAAAAAGTGTTGAAACACTTATTGAAAATTGTTTGAATAGGATTTGAGAATTGAACATATCCGTGCCTCATTGCGATGGCTTTGCATATGTTTTCGGCCCAAAGCAAACTTTGCCAGGGTTAGAGTTAAAAATATCTTCGTCCCAACTAGCCTGTTATTTGAAAAAGTCGGGACTCGCAAGGACGAATCAGTTTTTCAGATAAATTATGATTCACTATCTTTGTTCACAATGAACCGTACCGAGTTAATAGCCCAAATAAAAAACAAAAAAACATTCTTGTGTGTTGGGCTGGATCCCGATCTGGAAAAGATTCCAAAACACCTTATCCAAAACGAAAAGGACATTATTTTCGAATTCAACAAACAAATTATTGATGCCACCGCACCTTATTGCGTTTCGTTTAAACCCAATAACGCTTTTTACGAGGTTTATGGTTTAAGCGGAATTGAAAGTCTTGAAAAAACTATTAAATACATTAAAACAAATTACCCTTCTCATTTTTTAATTGCCGATGCAAAGCGTGGCGACATTGGTAATACAAGCACCATGTATGCAAAAGCCTGGTTACAAAATTTAGGTGCCGATGCAATTACCGTTGCCCCTTATATGGGAAGTGATTCCGTTAAACCCTTTCTTAAATTTGAAAATAAATGGGCTGTTATTTTGGGATTAACAAGTAACGAAGGTTCTGTCGATTTTCAGCAACAAAAAGTAGGTTCAAGGGAATTGTATTTGGAAGTCATAGAAAAATGTGCAGCTTGGGGAACCGAAAATAATATGATGTTTGTAGTAGGGGCTACCAAAGCAGAAATGTTTAGAGGAATAAGAAAAATTATTCCTGATCATTTTTTATTAGTACCCGGAGTAGGCGCGCAGGGCGGCAATTTGCAGGAAGTGTGTAAATATGGATTAAACAAAGATATTGGACTTTTAGTAAATTCGAGTCGTGGCATAATTTATGCTTCTTCCGAAAAAAACTTTGCCGAAATGGCCGCCGAAGAAGCAAAAAAAATAGCTAACGAAATGAAAGAGATCATTAAAAATATTTAAAAAAATCAAAATGGAAAATAACGAAAAGAACCAACCACATTTAGACATTGAGTTAAGCGAAGAGATCGCCGAAGGAATTTATTCTAACCTTGCAATAATAACGCATTCGCAAAGTGAATTTGTGATAGATTTTATAAAAATAATGCCGGGTGTACCAAAGGCAAAAGTAAAATCGCGTGTTTTACTTACGCCACAGCATGCTAAACGCCTTGCAAGAGCTTTGGCCGATAATATTCAAAAGTTTGAACAGGTGAACGGAAAAATTAAAGATATGGATACCGCATTCCCTATGAATTTTGGCGGGCCAACGGCTCAAGCTTAATTAAATTTTTTCATTTAGTTTTAGGATTATTTGACTAACCTTTTGTTATTTTTATACGTATCAATTGTCAAATACAATCCCATGAACAAAAAACTACTCCTTTCCGCATTTACTATAATTTCCTTTTTAGGTTTTTCTCAAATTCCAAATCCTGGTTTTGAATCGGTTACAGCAGGTAAACCTGATGGATGGAACTTAGGGGGTGTATATAGCCTATATCCCCTGCGAGATACCTTAGTGCCACATTCAGGTAATCACGCGGCTGCAATTTACGGCAGTGTTCCGCCGGCTTATAATGGTGCGGTGGTGATGGATTTTGTACAGATCTCCAATCGTCCTATAAACTTAACCGGCTGGTATAAATTTTATCCTCAGGGAGGGGATTCAATTGTTTTTGACATTGAGGTTTGGAAACAGGGAAACTATGCCGGAGCCGCATTTAACACATTTACTTCGACCATTTTAACTGGATCCACAACTGTTTTTACACAATTTACTGTTCCTGTTAATTACGCTACTTATACTGCTACTACTTGCGATTCGGCCTACATTAGTATTTATCCAACAGGTAATGTTTCGCAGGGCGGATACAATTGGGCGCATCCAAATACCAAAGCTATTTTTGACGATCTGGCATGGACATTCACCGTAGCCACCGGCTTATATGATATAAAAAATGAAGCTTTTGTAAATATTGAAAACGTTTCGCCAAATCCGGCAAAAGACTTTGCAAATATTGTGTATACAGTTTCTGAACCCTCTAAGGTAACACTTAAATTAACGGATATTACAGGAAAAGAAGTGATGAAGATCATTGATAATGAAGCTCAGGCAAGGGGCAGATACAGGGCTGAGGCGGATCTGACCGGCTTGGTTTCCGGAATTTATTTTTACGAGTTTACAACTTCATCCGGATTTAAAGTTTGTAAAAAAATGGTGAAAGAGTAGCTAAACGTTGAAGCTCGTCCTTGCGAGAAGGTAAAGCCTGTCCCGAACCCGGTTCGGGAACGAAGCAATCTTTGCAAAAGCATGTGGCAAAGATTGCCACGCCGCCGGGGAAAGAATTAAGGAAAGCGGCTCGCAAAGACGGAGCCTGAGTGAGCCCCTATTTGATCATCATACTTCTTTTAACAAGATAAGTGTACAACACGGTGTTAAATCCATCATGAATATCCGCTTCAATCAGATCTATTTTATATTGCCCGCATTTTACTTTTAATGCTTCATTAAAATCGGATATGGATTTTTTGTATTGGTCTTTTATTTGAGTTGGATTTAATTTTATTTCTTCGCCGCTTTCAAGATCAATAAAATGATGCGGTTTGTTTTCAAATTCAAAATCCATTTCTTTTTGTTTATCAGTTACATGAAACAGAACGACCTCATGTTTTTTATATTTTAAATGCTGTAAGGCCGAA
Organism: Bacteroidota bacterium; assembly: GCA_025360565.1. Taxonomy (GTDB): domain Bacteria; phylum Bacteroidota; class Bacteroidia; order B-17B0; family Aurantibacillaceae; genus Aurantibacillus. The sequence continues at coordinate 991 of JANYBY010000302.1, read as the reverse complement.
AAAAGTTCTGCATTCTCATTTATATTTTCAAACATATCGCTAAAAATAAACACGAGCGAACGCTGATGAACAACCTCTGCAACCTGGTTCAATGCTGATGCCGCGGATGTTGAACGATTTTCGCCCTTGTATTTTTCCGAATTACTTTGCAATAAATTTTCTAAAGTATTATAAATTAATTTTTGGTGCGAAGGACTTCCTTTAACGGGAATATGTTTTGTAATTTCTTTTTCAAAAATAGTTAAACCAAAAGCATCGCGTTGCTGTTTTAATAATTCACAAAGGGCAGCTGCCGCATATACACTGAAAGTGAGTTTATTATTTTCGCTGTCGATCGGAAAAAGCATGCTCGACGAATTATCGATCACGATCTGGCATCTTAAATTTGTTTCCTCTTCATAGCGTTTAATAAAAAGTTTTTCGCTTCTTGCAAAAAGTTTCCAATCAATATGTCGCGTACTTTCTCCGGTGTTATACAAACGGTGTTCGGCAAACTCAACCGAAAAGCCGTGAAATGGGCTTTTATGGAGGCCCGTAATGAACCCTTCGACCACTTTTTTGGCTAAAAGTTCAAGATTTTTAAAGGGTTCAATGAAGGAGCGGTTTATGGGCATAAATGTTAAATAAAATTACTAATATTTTTTGTGAAATCCTGTTAAATTCAAATATTTTTAATATATTCGTGAATTGAATGTTCAATCTTTTTAGCTGAAAATATGATAAAATATTTATATGCCCTAATTCTTACGTTTATTTCACTTTTGAGCGCTAATGCTCAAGTGGATACAAGCTTTTGGTTTGTTGCCCCCGATATTTCGGCCACGCTTGGTGATAATCCAATCAAACTGCATGTACAAACGTATAATCAGGCTGCAACTGTTTACATTAGGCAGCCGGCAAATCCGGCAGGGGTAAACGCTACATTAACAATTCCTGCCAATACCATCAGTGTTTTAAATCTTTCAGGTACAATTGCCGCAGTTGAAAGATC
>JANYBY010000209.1 GCA_025360565.1 Bacteroidota bacterium | reverse complement strand
GTCAATACTATAAATACCAAGACCGCGGAAGCCAACAGCGTATGCATTGCCCGCCGCATATTCAAAAGTACAGCCTAAAAATTTGACACCAATATCTTCCCATAAACTAACACGAGTGATCGGTTGAAGACCTTCAAGAATAGTTCCTGTAGTTGCGAAATAGCAGTCTGTAAATTTACTCATATCGCCATTTCCGAATGCTAAAAATTGTACATCTCGTACATTATTAATAAATCTCGCTTTATTACAAATAATAATTCCACCTTGATTACCCCAGAGTATGTTTCCGTTGATATCTGACCGTGCATTCGTTATTCCATTATGAGCATTGCTTATTGTTCCCGCATTAATTACATTGACAATCCCAAAATCTGCTGCAAGCCCAGTCGGATTATAAATAAGTTGATTTTGATTATAATCACCTTCCACTTCAATTCCTTTCCAAAGACCATCTGTATACCAAGACGTTATTTCAGCGTTGTCTATAATTAACCTTGCTCCTTTCTCAACAATGATCTTAGCATTTCTGGTCATATAAACATTACACTTTATTGTTAGAGTGTTCCCCGCTTTAACGATAATATTTCCTTTCATGTATCTATCGTAATTACTTTGCCATGTCTGTGAACTTGTAATATTTAAATCAAAATTCGAGTTTACATTCTTTACATAATTTTGACTTGGCAGATCAAGAACCCTTAACATAGACTTTCTTAAATGATAGTGCATTAGTGCCATTTGAAGCTTGGATAAATATCTATTACAACCGGCATTTTGAGACACCATGTTGTTTTGGGCAAGAGGATCCCCACAAACTCCCCAAAATCCGGGGTATACGTCAAGGATAACATCATTGGCTATTAATTTGTTGCAGCAACCGAAATTATTTATGTCGTATCCATATCCGCCAAACACAGGATTGTCAAAAATATGATCCATCCCTAACATGTGACACAGTTCATGAGCTAAGGTATTACCTCTTCCCGCTAAATTTTGTGGAGTACTGTAACTCCATTCAGTCGAATTATTAGTACGCGGATAAGTATTAGGCATTATTACGTGCGCAAAACCGCCAGCCGCGACTCCCCCTAAATAAACATTAATTGCGTTTGGATCAGGATATGCCGCCGGAGCCGAATCAATAAAGGAATAAAGAAATGGGTCTGCAATAATTTGAATAGAATTATATACCAAGCGAATTTTTGAATCCGGTAATGGATCGCCTGACAATGGAGGATAAAATGGGTAATTCGATGGAGGAATAGTTGAAAGAATATTATTTGCACCAGTAATACAAGCCATGGCATCTGCTGGACTAGGTGTGCCCCACACGCCTGGGGCACCCGGCTGAAAAACCCAAAAATTTACTTTAAGGGTAATTGGTGGTTCACTCATATCCGGAATGAAATCCTGTAAAAGTTGCGAACATGTAACTATACTAGGCCCAGGAGAGTTTGCATTATTAACTGTATTACAGAAAAGGATATTTGAAGGAACATTTGTTAAATTTAAACTAAGTAGGTTAGAAAAAGCGCTCGTTGTTAATTTTAAAAAATAGGTATTACTATTAACAATGTTAATAACGGTTAAACTAAATTGAGAATTAGATGAGTTAGATGAGACGGTGGCCGGTACAGGTGTAAGCCCAGTACAAGAACCTTGATAAAGGTTCGCTTCTATTATGGTACCTGGGTTTGATAAATCCGTGACAACAAAATTGAAAACACCATTTGTTACCTGTATCACATACCACAGTTCATTATTCGGAGTTGTTGCCGTCACTGAAAAATTTTCAAGCGGAACGCTTAATGCCTGTGCACTAACGCAAGAATTATTTTGGGCTATGCCATTAAATAACATAAAAGCGCATAACAGTGTTAAAATGAGGTTGATTTTTTTCATATTTTTATTTTTAAATTAAGAATTTTTATCGAACTTTTTTCATAGTGAATGAGCTCTCGCTATAGTAAAAGTAAACTAAATTCCGGCTAAATCAAATTCTATGAAAAACCTCTTATTAAAAGGAGATGTTATTTAACAATTTAATAATATATACCGCACGCCCGTGGCAAGCGCCTTGTTTGAGCGGAGCGAGTGCGCAAAAATGTGCGAAGCACACCGCTTTGTGTGCGGTGGGAATTTTGCGCTTTTGTTTTGCCTGCCTCTTGCAAAACAAATGTGCAAAATTAGGTATAGCCAAAATGGTTTTAAAAAAACCACAAAAGTGCGGAGGGGCTTTTACTGATTTGCAACCCTACATTAAATTGAAAATTAACAAGGGGCTTGGTTGGGCGTTTCACTTCAAGCCCAACTTGCAATTGAGTAAAAGCGAAGGGATAGCTGCTCTATTGGCTTTCAGCCAACCGCGCGTCGGCAAGAAAAAAAAGTAAAAATTGTCTGCCTGTATGCTGTCCTGATGCGTGAAAAGCTGCTTAGCGGTCTGTCC
>JANYBY010000194.1 GCA_025360565.1 Bacteroidota bacterium | reverse complement strand
AACATTATTTATCCGATCGACAGTAAATACCCTGTTGAGTATGACGCGAAAAAAGGCACCATGTCTTTTTACAAATTAGATGAGCCAACAAAAATTACTATGACGGTGAAAGAGTTGCAGGAAATTGTACAAAGAGAACATATTGTTACAAAAAAGTATTTTTTAGGAACCGATCTGCTTGGGCGTGATATGTTAAGCCGGTTATTAATAGGCACACGTATCAGTTTAAGTGTGGGATTAGTTTCGGTTGTCATCTCTATTTTTATCGGGATCTTATTGGGAGCAATCGCAGGTTATTACAGAGGTAAAACAGATTCTGCTATTATGTGGTTAATAAATGTAGTGTGGAGCATACCAACTTTATTGTTGGTAATTGCCATTACTTTAGTATTAGGAAAAGGAATTATTCAGGTGTTTATTGCTGTAGGTTTAACCATGTGGGTGGATGTGGCCCGTATTGTGCGCGGACAAATTTTGAGTATTCGCGAAAAAGAATTTGTGGAAGCGGGCAGGGCATTGGGTTTTAAAAACATGCGCATTATTTTCCGCCATATTTTACCAAATGTAATGGGACCTGTTGTGGTAATGGCCGCCAGTAATTTTGCTACAGCTATTTTAACCGAGGCCGGCTTAAGTTTCCTTGGTATTGGCGCTCAGCCTCCGGTACCGTCGTGGGGAGAAATGACCAACGCGCATTACGGATATATTTTAATGGATAAAGCTTACCTCGCTTTCCTTCCGGGAATTGCAATTATGATCCTGGTGCTTTCGTTCATGTTAGTTGGTAACGGTTTGCGGGATGCCCTCGATACAAGAACAATAGACGAGAAACCCATTGCGGGAAGTTAATCTCCTAAAACAATTTCTTTCAAAGCCTTCACCCATTCGTCACTGGCATTAAGGCTGTTTACCAGCGTAACTTTTTGGCCGCCGTGTTCTTTAAAAATTTCATTGTATTCGGTGCCAATTTCGTAAATGGTCTCCAAACAATCGGCCACAAAGGCCGGCGAGAATACTAATATTTTTTTTGCGCCGTTTTTTGCAAGTTCCGCAATAACTTTATCACTATAAGGCTTTAACCATTTGTCATCTAATCGACTTTGAAAGGTGCTTGTGTATTTTCCTTCGGGAATATTTAATCCTTTTACAATTAAGCGTGTTGTTTCCATACAATTGGCGCGGTAACAATACTGGTTATTTTTTGTAATGGAATTACAACAAGCACCCATCTGGCAAGTGTTGCCTCCGTAATGCGCCGATGCTTTTAAAATTTGCCGCTCAGGCAAGCCGTGGTAACTGAAAATAACATGGTCGTAATCGTTTACATTGTGTTTTTTACCTTCCGCTAAAAGCGCTTCAATAAATTTTGGATGGTCGTAAAATTTACTTACAATGTTAAGGTTCGGAATAACTTCCCAGCCTTTAATTAATCTTAAAACTTCTTCAATGGTACTGCCGGTGCTTGAGCTGGCGTATTGAGGGTACAAAGGAAAGATGTGAATTTTTTCGGGGCGAAGCTGACGGAGTTTTTCCAGCGCGGTTTTTAAACCCGGGGTTTGGTATCGCATGGCCAGTTCAACAATATAACGGTCTCCTACTTGCTGTTGCAGTTTTTCCTTTAAAGCAATACTATTCAATAAGAGGGGAGAGCCCTCTTTTGTCCAGATGTTTTGATACAATTTAGCTGATTTAAATCTTCTGAATGGCACGATCACTAAATTAACGAGAGCAAATCTTCCTATCGCGTTAATATCAATTACCCGTTTATCGTTTAAAAATTCAGTAAGGTATTTGCCAACCTTTGAAGGTGTTGGTGCATCGGGCGTGCCAAGGTTTATTAAAAGTATCGCTTCCTTCATTGCAAATTAGTTTGTGACTGAGATGTAGTTAATACGTCTCGGTCATGCCTCCCTTTAATCTTGATTCTTGCTTCCGGTTTCTGGTGTCGACTTAGCTCGACCTGACATACTCTATTTTTAAAGTGACGCATTAATTAGACGTTTGGGTTTGTATCAGGTGCCGAAGAAATCTCGGGTTCAATATCCTTGTCTTCTTCTTTATGCGCTTCAACATTTTTTTTAGAAAATCTTTTCTGAAATAAAATAATAAATCCTACACCAAAAGAAATGGATGCATCGGCAAAATTAAATATGGGCCTGAAGAATTGAAATGTTTCGCCACCCCAGATCGGCATCCATTTTGGGAACGTGCCGTTCCACATCGGGAAATAGAACATATCCACCACGCAGCCATACATGCAGGGCGCGTAACCTTTTTTTGAAATAGCGGCAACGCCATCGTACAAAATATATTCCTGCGTAGCGGGATCTAAAACTGTTCCCTTATCAAACATTAAGCCATAAAAAGCGCTGTCTAAAATATTACCCATGGCACCGGCAAGAATAAGTGAAACGGAAAAAATAAATCCTGGATGTTCTTTTTGTTTTATTATGTAACGAATGTAAAATCCGCCGCCTATACAAGCTAAGATCCTGAAAACACTGAGGATCAATTTTCCAGAATCGCCCCCAAACTCAAAGCCAAAGGCCATGCCGGGGTTTTCGGTAAAATGAATAATGCACCAGTCGGCAGCGCGGCCAACTTCGCCTAAAGGATAATGAAGCTTAATATACAGTTTAATGAACTGATCAATGAACAATATGATGAATATTGTTAAAAGAGGGATCTTATAGTTAGCGATGAATTTCAAAAATATATTTTTGCTCGTGTAAAATTAATCTTTTTTTGCGTTGGTTAATTTAAGCCAACTCTTTCTTTTACATCTATTGGTATTTTTTTCTTTAACCAAAACTTACCGGCCTTCAAATTTCCTTTTACTTGCATCATGCCTTTACCACCGCCACCGTTAATTAATTTCATGATATCCATCAAATTAACATTTTCGAATTTACTCTTCAAATTAAAGGTGTATGTTTTTTCGGTGTTGGCAGCAATATGCACACGCTTATGCATTTTTGCTTTTCCTAAATTAATTCCGTTGTAAATTACATCAAACTCACTTCGGTAAACTGAAAATCCTAATGAATTCGGGTTTTTTATACCCAGCATAATATCCGCGTCAAGCCCGTCGGCACCAATTTTATTTACTTTAAATCCTTTTACGCCGGTACACTGCGCTTCTTTAAGATCTTTACAACTTGTAAAAAACAAGAAACAAGGAACACTGAAGCAGAACAAAATTCGCTTCAGTGTAAACCAGAAATGTAATTTATAACGTTTCATCTTTAGTTGGTTTGATCAACGCGTATAAAGTTGCAAGCACCCAAACGCTTTCCAAGATAACAAAGGGCCAAAACTGGATCATGTAGCTCGAAACACCCGCCAATCCTGCCCCAAAAACATTTAACCACAAATATGATTTAGAGGTTGGATTTATTTTTTTGGTAATGATCAACGCAAACGCAATTAACAACAATGTTACGCCAATTGTACCAATCCAATCGCTTAAGCTCACTACTTAGATGTTAATTGAGTATAATATTTATAGAACAAAGGAATTGTTTCTATACCTTTATAATAATTAAATAAACCGTAATGTTCATTTGGCGAATGCAAGGCATCGGTATCTAAACCAAAGCCAAGCAAAATACTATCTAAACCAAGTTCTTTTTTAAACAAGGCCACAATTGGAATACTGCCTCCGCCTCTTGTTGGCAAAGGTTTTTTTCCGAATGTTTCAGTCATTGCCATTTCGGCGGCTTTGTATCCCGCACTCTCAACACTCACTACAACGGGTTCGCCGCCGTGGTGCGCAGTAACTTTTACTTTTACGGTTTTTGGCGCAATGCTTTCGAAATATTTTTGAAACATATTGCTTATTTCGGTTGAGTTTTGATCGGGAACCAAACGCATACTTATTTTTGCAAATGCTTTTGAAGGTAAAACGGTTTTTGCGCCTTCGCCAATGTAACCGCCCCAAATGCCGTTCACATCAAGGGTTGGGCGTATGCCTGTTCTTTCTGCGGTTGTAAATCCTTTTTCTCCTGCTACTTCTTCAACACCCAGATCTTTTTTAAAATCATTTAAATTAAATGGCGCTTTATTTAAGGCCTCTCTATATTCTTTTGAAAGTTCCTGTACTTTATCGTAAAACCCCGGAATGGTAATATGATTATTTTCATCATGGCATCCCGCTATCATTTTGCACAAAATATTTATTGGGTTGGCAACGCCACCGCCGTAAACACCGCTGTGTAAATCCCTGTTGGGTCCGTCCACTTCAACTTCCATGTATGCTAAACCCCGCAAACCCGTATCAATACTGGGCGTTTCGTGGCCTATCATGGATGTATCCGAAATTAAAATAACATCGGCTTTTAGTTTTTGTCTGTTCTCAACTATCCAATCACCTAAACTCGGCGAACCCACTTCTTCTTCACCCTCGATCATAAACTTAACATTGCAAGGCAAAGTATTTGTTTTCATCATCAGTTCAAACGCTTTTACGTGCATGTACATTTGGCCTTTATCATCGCAAGATCCGCGCGCGAAAATAGCGCCTTGCGGATGCAGCGCCGTTTTTTTAATAACAGGTTCAAAGGGTGGAGAATCCCATAGCTCTAAGGGATCAGCCGGCTGTACATCGTAATGGCCGTAAACTAAAATGGTTGGTTTTTTCGGATCAATTATTTTTTCGCCGTAAACAACCGGAAATCCTTTTGTTTGCGATACTTCTACCTTATCGGCACCTGCCTCGGCAAGCCTTTGTTTAACGGCTTCGGCAGTTTTTAAAACATCTTTTTTATAAGTACTGTCGGCACTCACCGAAGGTATTCTTAATAGCTCAAGTAATTCGTTCAGAACACGTTCTTTGTTCTTAGTTACGTAATCGTTAATAATAGTTTTATCCATAAAAAATTAAAGCATTAAAGTTAACTCTTTTAGTTAATGTTAGCTATTTCTTTTTGCTAAATTTACACATACATGAGGTTAGCACTTTTCTTTACCATTTTATGTTATTTTGGACGGGCACAATTTCCTAATATTACCATTAGCAGTGAGTTAGAGCCTGAAGAAGTGAGCATTGCCATTAACCCTAAAAACACAAAACAGATCATTGCGGGTGCTAATTTGGCAAGTTCTTATTACAGCCACGACGGAGGCTTTACATGGAAAAGAAATACCGTGTTTTGTAAAGCGTTTAGTGTTTACGGCGACCCTGTTCTTTTTTGGGATAATTTACAAAACGCCTACTACATGCACCTTTCAAATCCGGATAAAAAAATAACTCCAAACGGAAATTGGGTAGATAGAATTGTGTTGAATAAATCGGCTGACCTTGGAAGATCATATCCGGATTGTTTCGCGTTTGGAAAAAAAGGAAACAAAGTACAGGATAAACATTGGGCCTGCGTAGATGAAAAAACAAATACCATACATGTTACGTGGACGCAATTTGATAAATATGAAAGCAAGGAAATTACCGACACGTCTATTATCCGATATGCTAATTCAAGTAACGGAGGAGAAACCTGGAGTGAACCCAAAAAAATAAGTTTTTATACAGGCGATTGTTTGGATAGCGATAACACGGTTGAAGGCGCGGTACCAACAATGGGGCCTAACGGCGAAATTTATGTGGCCTGGGCGGGGCCTAAGGGATTGGTTTTTCAAACGTCTTTTGACGGGGGAAAGACTTGGTTTGAAAAAGAAAAAATAATAGGCCCTATAAAAAATGGCTGGGATTACAAAGTACAAGGTATTTTTAGATCTAACGGTTTGCCCTTTACCGTTTGCGATCTAAGTAACGGCCCGCAGCGTGGACGCATTTATATTTGCTGGGGCGATGAAAAGAACGGCGAAAAAAACAAAGATGTGTTTTTAACCTATAGTGATGATAAGGGCGAAACATGGGTAGATCCTATACTGATCACTTATCGTCCTAATCACAAGGAACAATTTATGCCTTATTTAACGGTTGATCAAAAAACAGGTTTTGTTTACATTTTGTATTACGACCGGCAAAATTATTACAAGAATGATCTTACGGATGTGTTTTTGGCAGTGAGTAAGAACGGGGGATCAAAATTTGACTATTACAAAATAAATCAAACGGCCTTTAAAGCAAATAAAGAAGTTTTTTTTGGCGATTATATTGGCGTAAGTGCCGTAAACGGCGAGGTTCGGCCCATTTGGATGCAAATGAAAGAAAAGGACCTGAGCATTTATACGGCTATTGTTAACGACAGCACAATTGATATTTACAACAAAGCTGAATTAAATAAAAATTTAAGCATTGAGAAAAATTTTAAATATTCCGAAAAAATAAAAATAGATTTTAACCTGAAGCAAAAAGCGGAAATTGTATTTTGCATTACAAAACCTTTAGATCCGGCCTTCGAGCAAATAATTGTTAAAAAGAAAAAATATAAAGCGGGTAACAGGAGTTTGTTAATTAAACCCCAAAAATGGAAATTGCCAAAAGGAACTTATGTATTAACTTTATATTGCCAAGGAGTGCTTCCTTCGGAACAAGGCAAAAATGAATTTGTTTGGATAACGGAAGAGTAATAACAAGTCGTGATGCCAATCAGACATTTAAAATAAACCTTTTATCCCTGTTTGGAGAGGGATGATGGGAGAGGTAAAAAAAACTATTTTAAATGTCTGATTGAATCTAAATAAAAAATGCGTTTAATAATTCTTTACATATTATTAATTTTATCAGGAAACTTTTTTTCTCAAGGACGAATAGTAAGCCCAAGCGCCTTTGCCGCGGGTACCAGTGTGGGCATAAGATTTACAATTGCGCCCGGCCCTCAGTGCAGCGGTTATAATATTTTGTACAGTACCGATTCGGTCTACTTCACTACCCTTTACAATTACCCCGGCGTTTGTGGGAATGTTAGTACTAAGCAGGATATAAGTTATACGCATTCTTCTCCACTTCAAAATCAAACAAATTATTATAAAATAGAATTAGTGCCGCTTGAAACCTCGCCGGTTTTAAGGGTGTATGTTGGATCATCATCAACACCATCGGTTTATCTAAGGGCGTATCCGGATCCCATCACAACGGATTATGATGTGTTGAATTTAAAATTTTCGAACGCGGTTACAACAGGAGTGTATGGTTTTATATTTAATCATTCGGGCAAACCGGTAAAGCCAATACAGCTGCCGACACAAATTGATGCCGCTGTTTTAAATGTATTTGATTTTCCGAATGATCTTTATATTGTTTGGTTAACGGATGGCACTTATGTTTATAAGGCCAAATTTATTATTAACAGGTAGTGGAAATAAGGGCCGATACTTATTTGTGGGCAATAAGAATGTACAAATCGCGCACCCTGGCCGGCACTGCAATTAAAGGTGGTAAAGTAAAATTGGGAGGTGAAAATTTTAAACCTTCGCGCATTATAAAGATCGGCGAAAGATATACCCTAACCATTGGCACCATAAAAAAAATTATAGAAGTTGTTACCCTTACCGAAAAGCGCGGCAGTTTTGAAATAGCGAAAAAACATTATATCGATCATTCACCCTCGATAGAAAAAACGGAAAAACAAGCCGCAGCTTTTTTTAAAGTAAATATTAAAAGAGAAAAAGGTTCAGGCCGTCCAACAAAAAAGGAGCGGAGAGATATGGATGATTTTGGGTGGGGTGATTGATCCCGAAAAATTATTTGCCGAATTGAATGTTTTTCTTTGGTTTTATACCGATGCTCAATATATTTTAATCCAAAAGCTTCAAGACATATATTTCGATCGGTATAGACATTTCTAAGATTTAAAAGATATGGCATACCTTGTTATTGGACTATTTTAAATCAAGAAATGGTATTACTCTGTTCCGTAGGAACATTATATCGGTAAAACCTATCCCCGACAAAATCTGAGTCCCATAGGGACGAAATATTGCGTACCTCACGGCACGCTGCTTGTTTTGATATTTTTTTTACCGATATCTGACTCCTTCGGAGTCGAAGAATTTTACAACATAGATGTTTTTTCAGTTCCGTAGGAACAAAATATCGGTAAAACACATGACTAAAAAAAATCAGAGTCCCGTCGGGACGAAATATTGCTTGCTCCTACGAAGCCGGAAAAATTTTACGAAACTGTTTGTTTAATAACCCCCAACTCTTTCCCAATTTTTTCAAAAGCTTTTAAAGCTTTATCTAAATGTTCTTGTGTATGCGCAGCGCTTAACTGAACGCGGATGCGGGCTTTGTCTTTTGGTACCACCGGAAAAAAGAAACCAATCACATAAATTCCTTCATCTAATAATTTTGCCGCAAATGTTTGCGCTAACTTCGCATCGTATAACATTACAGGCACAATGGCCGAATCTCCTTCTCTAATTTCTAACCCAATATTTTTAATGCCGGCTTTAAAATAATTTACGTTCGATTCTAATTTATCGCGTAACTCGGTTGTTTTACTTAAAATATCAAACACAGCAATGGATGCACCAACAATTGCAGGAGCCAATGAATTGGAAAATAAATACGGACGTGAACGCTGCCTTAAAACTTCAATAATTTCTTTTTTACCTGTGGTAAATCCTCCCATTGCCCCGCCAAGTGCTTTTCCCAGAGTTCCGGTAATAATATCTACACGGTGCATTACATTTTTTAATTCTACTGTTCCTCTTCCGGTTTTACCAATAAATCCGCTGGCGTGACTTTCGTCCACCATCACAAGCGCATTGTATTTATCTGCCAGGTCACAAATTTTATCAAGGGGCGCAACAAATCCATCCATGCTAAAAACACCATCGGTAACAATAATGCGGTGGCGTTGCGCTTGCGCTTTTTTTAATTGTTCTTCAAGGTCAGCCATGTCGCAATTTTTGTAACGGTAACGTTGCGCTTTGCATAAACGTACACCGTCTATAATACTGGCGTGATTTAATTCATCGCTGATAATAGCATCCTGTTCATCAAACAAAGGTTCAAACACGCCACCGTTCGCGTCAAAACAAGCGGCATATAAAATGGTATCTTCCTGACCTAAAAATTTGGCAATTTTTTCTTCAAGTTGTTTATGCAGATCTTGTGTGCCGCAAATAAAGCGCACGCTGCTCATGCCGTAGCCGTGAGTATCTAAGGCTTTTTTTGCGCCTTCAATTACTTTTGGGTGCGATGAAAGACCTAAATAATTATTGGCGCAAAAAATAATTACTTCTTTTCCATTCACTTTCACAACTGCATCCTGCGGAGTGGTAATAATTCTTTCGCGTTTAAATAAACCGTTGTTTTCAATTTCGGTTAAAGTATTTTGTAATTGCTGTTTTAAATTGCCGTACATAGTATTTTAATTATTGGTTGAAATTAATAAAAAAAGTCCGTTAAATTTAATTAACGGACTTTATATAAGGTAAAAAAGGGCTATTTGCTAATGATCAATTTCTGTGGCCGCGATTGACCGGCGTCGTTCGCGATGATCACGGTATAAATTCCGGAGTTGTAACTCTGTGTATTTACTTTTGTGATAGAATACAAAATTTTTTCTTCGTGCACTTTTCGCCCAAGGTTATCAAAAATATACAGCACCGTTTTCTCATTCATTTGTCCGCCCCAGCTAATGGTTAATTGATCTATTGCCGGATTTGGCATCATGCTTAAATAACTATCTTTAATATCATTGTATTCGGTAATGCCTGTGGGTGCGCAGGTAGGAGCAAGCGTAACGGTTTGCCCGCAGCGCCACTCCGAATACGCGATAGAATTAGCAGTGCTCCAGGCATTAAACGCGGCTTGCTTTTGGTTAATAGTGGCCCAAATAATTTTCCCCTGGCCTTTCATCACGTTAATTGAATCAATTATCTGTGTTAACTTGGCCCTGAAACCAACGCTTTGAAAATCTTTAAAATTGATCATCATGGTGGCGTTATAAAATTTATTTGCCGGATAAGTGCCGTTGCGGATCTTGGTTGACTCTGCCCTTATTTCAGAAATAATAGTTTGAATATTAATTACAGCATCAAGATCCCATGAACAGCCATTACCCTGTATCCAAACCGTTTGATTAGGATCGTGACAAAAAAATCCAACAGAGTCATTCGTGTTTTTTGGTTTCCATGTTCCGAAATTACTGGCATCATGTGAATGCGGCGGAAGACTGCCGGCGCCCCAAATTACATCTGCCTTCCAATTATTATTAAATGTGCCGTTAATAGTTGTAGTATAAGGAACCCAATCGCTTGATGCTGAGTAAGACGATGCCGGCGTAACCGTGCTGTTATAGTAAACAAAACCTCCAACTACTTTACTGGACGTTGCCCCGGTACTGTCGATCAAATGCGCCACGTCGGCCATATTATAAGTGTATGTTGGCGGCGAAGTTTTATAACGCGGGTCAATTTGCACAACGCTTCCGTAAGGCGCGCCTCCTAACTTATAAGCGTACTCCAAAATATCGGTTGAAGTAGTTGCAGCACTTTCGGAATGAATTGAGCCCAGCACAAATTTCTGACAAGTTTGCAGATCGTACTTGGCATTTTTAGAATTGATCAAGTCAACAATTTTACGCAATGTGTCACGCGTTTGATTAAAAAAAGTGTAGGTCGGAGCCGTATCGTAAGGCTCGGTTGCCGTCATCTCGTTGTGAGAGGTGATGGTAAAATAAAGGGTAGGTGTTGGCACTTGGGCCGTAAGCCCCAGCGTTAGAGCCATTAAAGCAATTGTAATTGTTTTTTTCATAGGATTTGTTTTTTGTTTATTAATTATTTATTATTATTTTTTTAGTTGACCTGTTTCCTGTTTTATCTGTTAACGAAATTAAATAGAGTCCGTTTGAAAGATCACCTGTAAAAATACTTTTCTTTTGCGAATTTACAACTTCACTTTTGATCACTTTACCGGTTACGTCGCTAATGGATATGGAATTTATTTGAATATCAGTAGAATTTATTTCGATGAATAACTGATTGCTCGCGGGATTGGGGTAAATTAAAATATTTTCATCAAACGAATTCTCGTGTATTCCGCTAACACAAGTCTGCAAAGTGTTGATCAAAACTTTTGACGTGTAAGGCTGAAGGATTACGCTGTTACAAACATTATTGCTGTCAAGATCTAAATATAAACCGTTTAATGTATAAGTGTTTACATTGTCCGTCATATTGGTAACCAGCGTTGAGTTATTGGTTGGCGATACCCAATTGACAAAACTTTTTTTAGATTGAAGATCAAAACCGGTTCCTTGCCAGGCCGCAAAACTGTAGGAGGTGGAAACCGAACCCGTTAAGCGCACTGCTATTTTTGCTGCGTTATATGGATTAAATAAATAATTAGAATCAATATACCCCATATTAAAAGTATTATTTACCCCATCGATTTGTTTTATTAAATAAGCCGTATTGTTTAACGCAAACAGCGAATTTCTTTTAATTGTCATACCTGTAATAGCAACGGTTTGCGCTATGGTTCCGTTCAGATCAATACAAACATCGCTGCCATATACTACATTTCCCGAAATGGTGGTGCCGTAATTACCTGCATTCTGAAAAATGCCTCTTCCGTTGTGATTGTAAATAGTGTTATTTTTCACCTGACAAGAATACACGCTAAAATCAAAATAAATTCCTGGCGTTAAAAAATCGGGCATAAAAGTACCTTCGGTTACGCCATTACTTCCAATTGCAAAATTGTTTAAATAGCTGTTGTGGTGGGATGCCGGCCCAAAACTTTTATAGGCTGCCCCGTCATTATTACACATCATTGCATTTTTTACAACATTACGTTCAATGGTATTGTAAGCACCATCAACCGAAATGCCGCAATATCCTGCGCTGTCAATATCGTTATGGTGAATGTAACAGCTGTCGGCATACGCATCCATTATGGCGGTTGAATTTATTTGAAGTCCGATGCCATCGTTTCTTACCAAACCAATACTTCTGAAAGTATTATGATGAATGGTAGATTTAAGTGCACCTGTGTTTACAAAAATGGCGATTCCGCCCACTTCGCGAAAATAGCTGTTCGAAATTTCATTATATCTTCCGTGGTCATTTACACCATAATTGTATTGGCGTGCAAAACTGCAATTATCAATTTTAATATAGCGGTTAGTGGAAGCGGAAATTAAAACCCCGCTGTTAGTTTGTTTTTCAAATGCAAGACCTGTAATTGTAATGTACGAGGCGTTTGAGCCAATTTGAATACCGTTTGAGTATGTTGAAGCCTCGCAGGTTAAAACAGTTGGGGTTTGACCTGCCGGCACAATGTAATTTATTTTTTGTGTTCCGCCATCGTACTTCCATTCTTTAATAGTATCTAAATGCAAAAGGTTATCGTATAAAAAATACCCGTAATTGGGTAAACCGCTTAAAGTAACCGGACCGGTAAAAGTTATTGTATTACTATTTACGCTGCTCACGCCTGTTTTTTCCCAACACCATTGACGTGTGTGAATACATATTTTTGAATTATTAATTGTTGCAGTTCCAACAGAAACTAAAGAAGCATCGTATAGGTTAGTAGTGGTTGAGCTGTTAAGGGTTAAGTATTGATGGCTATTAGGAAAGCGAGCCAATTCCTGCTCTTTATCATTTGCAAAAAATTGTGTAGGCGTTTGGGTAAAAGTAGCCTGATAAATTGTGCCATAAGTTGCCGGACCGCTTAATGTCCAGTTGGATACCGCCTCCGCGCCCGAAATAATTGGCTTTGAACCGCTGCCATAAGAGGTAAAAACAACTCTTGCGCCTGTATTTCCGCCCTGGTTAACAATTACGTTACCTCTAAAAACATCTCCGCATTTAAAGAATACCGAATCGCCTGCAGCATAGGTTACAGTATTGAGTTTAGTAATGGTTAGCCATGGCGCAGCCGAGCTTGTACCGGCATTGGCATCGTTGCCGCTTAACGACAAATAATATTTTGTTGCATGCATCTTAAAGAGCGTCGCAAACATAAGTGTGTATAGAGTTAATTTTTTCATGTCTTTTTGATAGAAGTTTATCCGTAAAGTTTAATTCAAAAGTAATACAAATAAGAATTTATCGGGATAAAAATAAAATAATTATAAGGTATCTAAATCATGTAGATTAGCGTTAAATTTTATTATTTATATGTAAAAAGCGTATAATAATTATTTATATTTGCTATATTATAAGGTATCTGAAATATCAATATATTTTTTGAAATGAAAAAACACGAGGAGCTTTATTACACGATCAGGAGTTTAAGCGGCCCCGAAGTGCGTTACTTTAAGATCTTCGCCAAACGGCATGTTATAGGTGAAACAAATAATTATGTGCGTTTATTTGATGTTGTTCGAGATCAAACTGAATATAGCGACGAAGAAATACGTTCCGTTTTTAAAAAAGAAGCCTTTGTACGAAATTTAGCTTCTGCTAAATATTATTTACTGCAGCTCATTCAAAAGGCACTTTATTATTATTACGATAAAGAAGATCCTTTATCCGTAGCCCTGCGCCATATTAAACTGGCAGAAATATATTATACAAAATCCCTGCACGAATTAGCCGAAAGTCATTTAAAAAAAGCCCGTAAAGTGGCGAGTAAGGAAGAGCTTTTCGAATTAAGTTTATTAATAAGTGAACTCCGACTTAAAAACTCGATCGCCTCAGCCGAAGACAATCAGTTGAGTGAATTGATAAACGATGAGATGGAATATGAAAAGGAAATGTTTCGGCGGTATTTAAATCTCCGACAATTTCAGCATGCTTTTGTGCGTTTTAAAACGCTTGAGAAAAAGATCTTTATTCCGACCACCCAATCGGAAAAACGAAAGTACGATCTTATCCTTCAGCAACCATTATTTAATTCGGCCGAAAATGCGCTTTCAAATCGTTCAAAAACTATATTTTACGCACTGAAGAAAAGTTATGAGGATAAACGATACGACAAACTGAATGAACAGGAAGTAAACGAAGAAATGCTTGATTTCTTTATTCAGTATCCGCAACTTCTTGGAAAAAATGCCAGCGCTTTTTTGCAGGGCATCGAAATTTATTTAATTGATCGTTTAGAAAAAGGTGATCTGATCAGGTTTTCGAACAGTTTGGCAAAATTAAAAAAGTTAAGAACTCCTTCTCAGATCTTAAATGCACAAATTATTTACCGCGCAGCTTTACTCGAATTAAATCCGAGCTATTTAAAAGAAAATGCTGTTGATTCTGTTCAGATCATAAATGATTGCGAAACCGAATTAAAGTCGTATAATATTTCAATAAGTCTGCCTTTAATTCTGAGTCTGTATCATCAGCAAAGTGCTTGGCTATTTTCCAAAGGCAGTTTTAAACAAGCCTTGAAGTGGAACTTAAAAATAATTTCTGAAGTTCGGATAAAACCTACCTCTGAAATATACCGTAAAGCTTCCATGGCTAACCTTATCCTACATTATAAACTTTTTAACTATGATCTGCTCGAAAACAGAATAATTTCAGAGAAAAGAAAATACAAGTCGAGCGGCTCAAGTCCTACATTCGAAGGGCTGCTTGTTAACGTTTTGCAAAAGCTTATTCATACATCCAAAAACAGCGGGTTTCACAAGGTAAAACAGCTTTTCGAAGCAAAACTTGAACTCAACAAAACCAAAAAAGAAACACGTATATTTTTGGAAGATGCATTTTTCAAATGGGCTCTCGCGGAAGACAAAAAATCTCATTTTTTTATTCAACAATAATTGTATATTTGGTATTGGATCATGCAAGCGTTAAGAATAAACGGAACTAAAAATTCTCCTTCGGTCACATTCGACCTAACCAATAACTTGTTTATGATCGGAGGCACTTCTCGCCCCGAGAACGCCGTTGCGTTTTATGCCCCCGCTATTAAATGGCTGAGCGATCTGGAGGCTTGGGTTGATAAAAACACTGAGGAATTAAAGCCAATGATCTTTAATTTTAATTTCGAATATATTAATTCTGTTTCGGTAAAGATCTTGTTCGATATTTTTAAACTTCTTCAGCAAATAAATACCAAAAGCAAAAATATTGAAGTAAATTGGTATTTTAAGAAGGGCGATGTGGATATGAAAGAAACCGGAGAAGAATATCAAAAACTACTAACGATCCCTTTTTCGGTTATTACCGAAGAAATTAAATCATAAGCGCTTGAAAAAGATCTGCCTTCTTCTTTTTTCTTTTTTTTGTTTTGGATCTGTTGCCCAGATAAGTAACGTTGATTCTCTGACCAAACTCTTAAAAAAAGAAACCCGCGATTCGGTTATTTTAAGATTGAATGTTTATTTAAGCAACGAGTGTGATGAGAACGATATTCCAAAATACGCGCAAACAGCAGTTGATCTTGCGCAAAAACTTTTACAAAACAATAAACTCTCCAATAAATACCGAAATTTATTTTTAAATCATCTCGGCAGTGCCTACAACGACCTGGGCTTTTATAATCGCTTAAAAGGCAATAGCACTAGGGCGTTGGAGTATTACAGTAAAACGCTTTCATTAAGAGAGCAAACGTTAGATACAATCGGAATTATTCTTGTTTCAAATAATTTAGGGGCAATTTATTATAAGCAAGGTAAAGTTACAGAAGCGCTTAATTATTACAACCGTTGCTTGGCTTTGCAGCAAAAAATAAAAGATAAAAGAAGTGAAGCTTTAACTTTATGTAATATTGGTTTGGTTTACGGCGACCAGGGGCAAAAAGTAAAAACCTTAAGTTATTATACACAGAGTTTAAAAATTTGTGAAGAGCTCAATGATAAAAGAAGCCAGGCACGTGCGCTGCTAAATATTGGTGGAGTTTATAATAAAATGGGCAATATTGATTCATCACTTTATTATTTTAATGAGTGCGTAAGAATAGAAGAGCAAATAGGCGATAAGGATTATATACCAAATGCGTTGTACGGCATAGCGGCCATCTATTATTCAAAAGGGCAAACCGACAGCGCCATTGCCAATTACAATAAGTGTTTAACAATAATCGGGTATTTGGAGGATAAGCAGGGCCTGTCTTACACTTATGTTGCACTGGGCAATATTTATCTTGATATTAAAAATTATAAAAAAGCCGAAGAATACGGTGAAAAAAGTTTATCTCTGAGCCAACAAATCGGCTACCCGAAAGATATCAGGAACGCCGCTGAATTATTATACCGAATATACAAATTACAAAACAACACGCCAAGGGCCCTGCGAATGCATGAATTATTTGTACAAATGCGCGACAGCTTGGTCAATCTCGAAACAAAGAGCGCCACTATTAAAAGCGAACTTAAATTCCAATTTGATAAAAAATTTGTTGCCGACAGTTTAAAAAATGTTCACGAACAAAGCTTAAGCAATACGAAAATAAAACAGCAATCTGTTTTACGCACGGTATTGATCGGGGTAATTATTTTAATTGCTTTGTTTGTATTGTTTTATTATAACCGTTACAAATTAACGCAAAAACAAAAAAACATTATTGAAGAGCAACAACAGGTAACTGAAACTCAAAAAACCGAAATTGAATATAAAAACACCCTCATTACCCAAAGTATTGATTATGCAAAGCGTATTCAGGACGCTTTTATTCAAAGTGAAGCCATTTTTCAGGACATTGGGAAAGAATATTTTATTTTTAATCA
>JANYBY010000183.1 GCA_025360565.1 Bacteroidota bacterium | reverse complement strand
CGAGCTTGCGGTTTTGGCCTATTATTAAAAAAGCGGACAAACTAAAAAATAGAACAACTATTACTTTTTTTATCATAGTACTAAATAGCAAAACCAATTAATGTAACGTCATCTATTTGTTCCAAACTTCCTTTCCACTCTTCAAATTGTTTTTCAAGCAGATCTTTTTCCATAGCAAGTGATACAACCGCTGCATCAATCAACAACTTGTGTAATTGCTTTTCCTTAAATTTTTTTCCTTTGGGTCCGCCAAACTGATCCGCGAAACCATCGGTACTCATATAAAATTTATCGCCCTTTTCAATTTCGATAATGTAATTTGTAAAATGTAAATGCTCAGTTTTGTTACTGCCGCTAATTCCCCACCTGTTTCCCTCGTATTCTTTAAACTCACCGTTGCGAATAAGCTTTAAACCATTTCTTGCCCCCGCGAAATAAATTTTGTTTTGTTTTTTATCTATTATGCAAATACTCATGTCCACCCCGTCATTTACAGTTACAGTTGTATCGCGCGATTGAAGATTGGTTTTAAACTGGTAACACAGATCGCTTAAGATCGCGGCAGGGTTTTCTCTGAAATTATTGCTCGCGATCGAATTTTTTATATTAGAATCGGCGAATACACTCAACATAGCCCCCGGAACGCCATGGCCGGTGCAATCTACAACAGCAAGATAGATGAGGCCTACAATTTCTTCAACCAGGTAAAAATCACCGCTTACAATATCTTTTGGTTTAAATATTACAAAAGATTCGGGCAAATATTGTTTTACTTTTTCGGCCGACGGGATGATGGCCTGCTGAATGTGTTTTGAATAATTGATGCTATCGGTTATATCTTTATTTTTTTCCTCAATAATAAATTTTTGTTTCTCAATCTCTTCGTTCTTATTTATTAAAAGAACGTTGGCTTTTTTCTTTTCATTAAATTGTCGGTAAACCATAAAAAGAAGGGCCAAAAAAACTGCAAATGCTCCTATAAAAAAATAAATAAGATGATTACGTTCGTTCACTTTCAATTCCGATTTTTCGAGCTCAAGGTTTTTGAGAAGAAGCTGTTGCTCTTTTTGTTTTGTTTGAAATTTAGTTTCCGCGTCGGCAAACGCTTTACCGCGATCTTTACTGTTAAGCGTATCGTTATACGTCACATGCCTTTCCAAAAAATCAAGCGCATTTTTATAGTCCTTGTTACTCTTATATAAAGTATAAACCGTTCTCGACTGCCTGGCCATCTCATAAAGGGCGTTTATTTTAACGCTCATATCATACCCTTTCCTGGCGTAGTCAATTGCAAGGTTAAGGTTGCCTTCTAACTCCAATAATTTTGCCCTGGTGGTAAATGCGCTGGCAAGTCCGTAAAAATTATTTTGCGCTTCGAAACTTGAAATAGTCTGGGCGTTATAACTTTTTGCATTATTGTATTGTTTCAGATCAATGTAATTTTCTGCGGTATTTTGCATTACCATTGGAATATATTCTTCCATGCCCAACTCTTTAAAATACGAAAGTGCAATAAGGTTTAATTTAATTGCCTCCTCGTAAAGTTTTTCATTGGATTTTATAAGCGCAAGACCAAAACTTGTTATAGCAAGGTAATATTTACTTTTTGGCTCTTTATTAGCCAGGTCAAAAGCAATTTGATAATTTTTTCCGGCCTCACGATCATTACCCATTTGGCTATACACGTTGGCTATACAATTATAAACGTTGCTTAAATCGTTCTTAGAATTTAAATTTTGGTACAGGGTTAAGGCTTTATCGTAATAATTAATGGCTTCATAAAACTTACCATTATTTTGTACAATTAATCCCAGTAAAAAATACGAATAGGCAACACCCTTTTTAAAACCAATTCTTATGCCCAGTCTTTTTGCACTATCTGCAAGAAAAAAAGCGCTGTCGGGATAGTTCTGACATAATTGGCGCGAAATAAAATTAAGTTTTTTACATTTTGTGGTGTCGGGTGCACCGGGAATTAATTTGTAAATGCTGTCGGTATTAAATTTATTGTGCTGTGAATAACCGGCAACACATAAAATAACAATCAGAAAAATGAGTGTTTTTTTCAAGCAATTTACTTTTTAGGGAACAAATTTATCTCAACCAATTCGCAAATGGTATGCCCTAAAAGCATGTGGCATTCTTGTATGCGCGGGGTATCGCTGCTGGGAATATTTACTAAATATTTTGGAAGCGTTTTTAGTTTGCCTCCACTTTCGCCGGTAAATGCGGCTGTAATTAAACCTAAACTGTTTGCTTCTTCAATGGCTTTTATAACGTTGGCGCTGTTACCGCTGGTGCTTATACCAATTAAAACATCACCTTTGCGGCCCATGGCTTTTATAAGGCGGCTGTAAATTACATCATAACTGTAATCGTTTGCAACAGCGGTGGTATAACTGGTGTTTACGTGTAGGGCTTCTGAAAATAAAGGGGGACGATCATAATAAAACCTTCCGCTTAATTCTGCGGCTAAATGTTGGGCATCGGCCGCACTGCCGCCATTACCGCACCAAAGAACCTTGCCTCCATTTTTATAACAAGTAATAATATCGTTTACTAAACCGCTCACGGCTGTTAACACCGCGGTGTTTTGCAACAATTTTATTTTAAGGTTTATTGAATCTTGAATCTTAGATCTGATAAAATTTTCCATGCTCTAAATTTATGTTTTTTTAGGGAGATTTCAATTAATTAATCGACGGCTTGTTTAATCGAACCTACCAGTTTTGGTACCACATTAAGTTTGAAGCACGGAGAACACAGAGATTAAGAGAAACACAGAGAGAAAAATTGATCTTTGTGCTACATTGTGTTCTCTGTTCCCGATAGCTATCGGGATACGTGGTTAGTAACACTTAACCCATAAAAAAACCCCGAAACATTATCGTTCCGGGGTTAACAAATCGCTATGGCAAAATTAACGCTTAGTCATTTTTTGATTTCACCAGTACATCAGTTGCAACCACTTCGGTAACGTAGCGTTTTTGTCCGGCTTTGTCAACGTAATTTCGGGTTGTTAATCTTCCGTCAATAGATACGTGGCTGCCTTTATTTAATTCGGCTTCGATAAGATCCGCAAGTTTGCCCCATGCTGCAATTAAGTGCCATTGGGTATCGGTTTTGGTGTCGCCTTTTTTTGTTGTTATTTCTTCGTTGGTGGCCAGCGAGAAAGTGGCTAGCTTGCTTCCGCTTTCAAACGTTTTTATTTCGGGTTTGCTACCTAAATTGCCTGTTAATTGTACTCTGTTTGTTGTGTTCATGGTTTTTTGATTTTTGATTTTTATATTAATTTAATTTTTTGAATAGCAATGCTTAATTAATGTGAGCTTATATTCCCATACAACCCCATGCCATTGTATTATGCCATTTGGTTCCGGGTATTTTTTCCACATGTTTAGCTGAATATTTTTTACCGCTTCTCCTTGAAAACCATATTGGATTTGTTTCGTTATCAAACGATCTTGTTTCGGGTTTGCTCTCAGGTAAAAGGGGTAATTGTATTTTGTTTGCTGTATTCATTTTTTTATTATTTGTAAAAGCCTTACGGGGCTTGGGTTGTATTCTGCTTTTTTGCCGCGGATTACACAGATTTAACGGATTTTATTCTTATCTATTTTCTGCGTTATCTGTGTAATCTGCTTAATTCGCGGCATTTAATTACGCTACTTTATTAATTCCGTGTAATACCATTAATTCGTTGGCAATTATTTCGGTGCTGGTGCGTTTAATGCCTTGCTTATCCGAATAATTGCGGCTTATTAATTTACCGTCGATGGTAACGTGAGTACCTTTGCACAGGATACGCTCGGCAATATTTGCCAGGCTGCCCCAGGCAATAATATTATGCCATTGTGTGTTGGTTACTTTCTCGCCTTTTTTGTTGTTGTAAGTTTCGTTAATGGCAACGGCGAATTTTGCCAGTTTTGTACCGTTCTCTAAAATTTTAATTTCAGGATTTGCGCCTAAGTGGCCTACTAACTGTACGTGGTTTTTGATGTTCATCATGGTTTTTGTTTTTATTTGTTATTTATTTTATTTGTTTACTTTTTAAGTTTCCCGCAGATCTCACTGATTTGCGCAGATTTTATTTTTAAGTGTCTTTCTGGCAGAGTTTCGCGGCGTTGGTCGCTGAGGCTCATAGAGGTATATTTATTATACGTGTTAATTCTTATTCGTGTTAATTTGTGTAATTCGTGTCTTCTGTCGTTCGTGTTAATGTTAGTTCCAATCGACGGTACAAAGGTGCGACTACCAAAAAGCTTTATTCGGTTATTAAGTGTTTATATACGGATAAAAGCGATTGCAAACGTTTGTTGTCGGGTAATAAATTTGGCCTGATAAGCCGTGGACAAGGATTGCATGGATTTTGAATGATTTTTGAAGCCAAGGTAAATTTTGGGGTAAAATTATCCGTTTGGGAATTTTATTTTTGGAAATGGCTACTTTAACCGCCTTATTTTTGGCTTTTTTATATCTTTATCCGCCATTCTTCAAGAGTTGTCGAAATGCGCCAATGACTAATGAATTAAATAAAATATGACGCTCAAACTACTTACTAAAAGCCTGGCTTTAATAATAACTTGTTTATTTATTTATTCAGGGTCTTTTGGTCAATCTTATGCTGTAGAGTTTGGAGATACGATCAATCGAATAGACAAAAATGGAAACAAACAAGGTTTTTGGTTTGAACAAAGCAATGATGAAATAGCTACAGGCAAATATCTTAATAATTTAAAAGTTAATGCGTGGACGTTCTATGATCTGAAAGGTAACGGTAAGCGTTTGGATTTTTATAAAACCGGAAAAAGAACCGGTGGCTACAAAAAAGGAAGCGATGTTATTATTACTGAGTCCGGCGCGTTTTTTGTAAGTAGAAAAGTCAGAAGAAATTTCAGTAATGTGATTAAAAATGCTATTACTGATTCTAATTTATATCTCAAATTCAATATTATTGACGAATCTATCTTTTTAACTAAAAATTACATTACTAAAAAGAATATAGATATATTGTTAGATAGTGTGGATCTTATAGTTGAAAATTTAACTACAAGAGTTAAAACCTCTTATCTGATCGACACCACTACAAAGAGGTCACTCTACCAAATAAAATTTCCTCCCAACTCTTACTATAAAATAACATTTTCAAAAAAGGGATTTTTAAAAAGTTCAATATTACTAAACACTGATTTGAAGCTTGAAAAGGACTACATTCTATTTGCAAACATCATACGAGTTCCTATGTCGAACAGAGTAATTAAGACCTATGACCCCATGATCATAGATGAGCCGTCTATAAAATATTATATTGAT
>JANYBY010000137.1 GCA_025360565.1 Bacteroidota bacterium | reverse complement strand
TACTTCTCAATTAAAACGTAAGACCCTTTGGCACCGGGTACCGAACCCTTAATAAGAATCACATTCTTATCGGCCATAACTTTTACTACTTCTAAGTTCTGAACTTTTTTGCGATTGCCACCCATTCTACCCGGTAAACGTTTACCCGGTAAAACACGAGAAGGATCGGAAGATGCGCCCATTGAACCGGGAGCTCTTTCTCTATCATGTTGCCCGTGTGATTTATTGGCATGTCCAACACCGCTAAATCCGTGACGTTTTACAACACCCTGAAACCCTTTACCCTTGCTGGTTCCAACAATATCCACGAAATCGCCTTCAGCGAAAAGATCTACTGTAAGAACATCACCTAAATTTTTTTCAACTTCAAAATGACGGAACTCTACTACTCTTCTTTTTGGCGTTGTTTTTGCCAATTCAAAGTGACCTTTCATTGCGCTTGATGTATGCTTTTCTTTTTTCTCATCAAACGACAACTGAAGTGCTGTGTACCCATCTTTCTCATTGGTTTTTACTTGCGTAACCACGCAAGGACCCGCTTCAATAACTGTGCATGGTATGTATTTACCCTTGGCATCGAAGAAGCTCGTCATTCCTATTTTTTTACCAATTAATCCTGACATTTTATTTGTTATTTATTTGTTTATTTTTTGTTTTAATCTGATCAGTTATCCTCCCTCGTCCGCTTTGTGGACACCCTCTGCTTGGAGAGGGACAGAGAGTGAGCACTAAACTTTAATCTCTACCTCTACACCACTTGGCAACTCCAGTTTCATTAAAGCATCCACAGTTTTTGACGATGAGCTGTAAATGTCCAATAAACGCTTGTAAGAGCATAATTGGAACTGATCGCGTGCTTTTTTATTAACGTGCGGGGATTTTAAAACTGTAAAAATTCGTTTGTTGGTAGGTAACGGAATTGGCCCGTTAACAACGGCTCCTGTAGCCTTTACAGTTTTTACGATCTTCTCGGCTGACTTATCAACTAAGTTGAAATCGTATGATTTTAGTTTTATTCTTATTCGTTGGCTCATAATAAAAGAACGTATTTTTTATTGTGTTTGTTTATACTTTTTCTGCTTTTTTACCTTTTACCTTTGCAATTACATCGGCTGCAATATTTGCCGGTGCTTCGGTGTAATGGCTAAATTCCATTGTAGAAGTAGCACGACCGGATGTAAGCGTACGTAACTGAGTAACGTAACCAAACATTTCCGATAACGGAACTTTAGCTTTAATTACCTGTGAAACACCTCTAGTATCCATCCCTTCAATTTGTCCGCGGCGACGGTTTAAGTCACCCACTACATCACCCATGTTTTGTTCAGGGCAAAGTACTTCAACTTTCATAATAGGCTCTAATAATACCGGTTTACATTTTGGTAATGCTTCGCGGTAAGCTGTACGGGCGCAAATTTCAAAAGATAATGCATCCGAGTCAACCGCGTGGTATGAGCCGTCATTTAATGTTATTTTCAATCCAACTAAAGGATAACCTGCTAAAACACCATTGTTTAATGATGCTTCGAAGCCTTTTTTAATAGCCGGGATAAATTCGCGAGGAATATTACCTCCTGTAATGTCATTTTCAAACTGAAGTTCGCCTTTTGTAAGATCCCAATCAGCGTCAACAGGACCAATAGTAAAGCGGATATCTGCAAATTTACCGCGGCCACCAGTTTGTTTTTTATAAACTTCACGGTGATCAACAGTAGTTGTTACTGCTTCTTTAAATGCTACTTGTGGCGCTCCTTGGTTAACTTCAACCTTAAACTCACGCTTTAAGCGGTCAACAATAATTTCCAAGTGCAACTCGCCCATTCCGGAAATGATGGTTTGGCCTGAATCTTCATCCGTTTTAACGCGGAAAGTTGGATCTTCTTCAGCTAATTTATTTAAGCCCACACCTAATCTATCTAAATCACCTTGAGTTTTAGGCTCAATAGCGATACCGATTACAGGCTCAGGGAAATTCATTGCTTCTAATACTATAGGGAATTTCTCGGCACAAAGCGTATCGCCTGTGCGAATATCCTTAAATCCTACTGCTGCGCCAATATCTCCGGCTTCGATAAACTCAACGGGATTTTGTTTATTGGCATGCATTTGGAAAATACGCGAAATACGCTCCTTATTACCTGAACGCGTATTTAATACATAAGAACCTGCATCCAAACGCCCGGCGTATGCGCGGAAAAAGCATAAACGACCCACAAACGGATCGGTTGCAATTTTAAACGCTAAAGCTGTAAACGGTTGAGTTACGTCAGGTTTACGTGTAACTTCTTCTCCTGTATCAGGATTAATACCTTTGGTTTCCGGTTTATCCATCGGACTCGGCATTAATTCCATAACCAGATCTAACATGGTTTGAACACCTTTATTTTTGAAGGCTGAACCGCAAACCATTGGTACAATTTTATTTGCAACGCAAGCTTTACGCAATGCGTCTAATACTTCTCTTTCCGTAATAGTTTCAGGGGCATCAAAGAATTTTTCCATGATCTTATCATCAAAATCAGAAACTGCTTCAAGCATTTTCTCTCTCCAATGAGCCACTTCTTCCTTCATATCTTCAGGAATAGGAACTTCTTTAAAGGTCATTCCTTTATCTTCTTCGTTCCAAACAATACCACGGTTATTAATAAGATCAACCACCCCGATAAAGTTTTCTTCAGCACCAATTGGCAATTGAAGAGGAACAGCGTTACCGCCTAATATTTCTTTTGTTTGTTTAACTACATTTAAAAAATCTGCACCCTGGCGATCCATTTTATTAACGAAACCAATGCGGGTTACATTATAGTTATCCGCTAAGCGCCAGTTTGTTTCTGATTGAG
>JANYBY010000073.1 GCA_025360565.1 Bacteroidota bacterium | reverse complement strand
TATCCGAACTCATATCACACACCAATGGCACCGTGCATTTTGGAAACTCTTTTATTTGTGTTCCGAAAATAGTGTTGTTGCTGGTCACGTGAAAATAATCCAGATCGTTTGGTATTTGATATCCTTTGGGAATATAATTGTAATTTTTATCCTCGCTGCTGGCGATCACTTTTGTGTTGCCTATCATTTTAGCTTCTTTAATAGCCTTGCTTGCCCAAACGCCGGTATTTAAATAACCTGCTGTTCCGTTTTCTTTAAGCAAATTATAAGGAATCATGGCAAACTGTAAACTTGCACCACCGCCAAGGTACAGCACTTCATATTCATCTCCCACCTCAAATAATTCTTTTACCATTGCGCGGGCTTCATCCATTACCTTTTCAAAATTCTTACTTCTATGCGAAATTTCGAGAAGCGATAATTTTAAATTATCAAAATTAATACAAGCTTCTGAAGACTGTTTTAAAACTTCCTGCGGTAAAATACCGGGACCGGCGCTAAAATTATGAATCTTTGACATGGGTTATATTTTTGGGTTAAATGTAATAAAATGTTTATTAACTAATGAAATAAAAAATCATTCTTTTATAAGTCGTATTTCATTGCTGTTTAAGGTGACAATTATTAACTTATTTGTTTTCTGAATATTTTTCAGATTAATGAACACTTTTTCCCCTTTGGAATTGATAAGGTCTTTTTCTTCGCCATCAACTAAAAAATAACCCCTTCCTGTTTTTTCGATCGTTTCTTCGGTTGTAAAAATTTCTTTGCCTTTTGTGTTAATGATAGTGTTTTTATCACCCGCCGCTTTTCCGCCACTTGCACCAACAATTGCAAGGCTGTCGCAAAAATCAAGCGCACGCAAATATTTAAAAGGGATAACCGGATTTAATTTCTTATCAATATACCCGTATTTATTTTTTCGTTTAGCTTTTATTAAACCATCGGCAACAAAACCAATTTCATCGTAACTCCCAAAATCGAGATTTATTTTTCCGTTAAGATCAGCAAGGGCGGCTTCGTTTTTCCGCAACAATTTTAAACTGCTGCCGTTGGTATAAAACTCAGCCGGCTTTTCTTTTATAAAATCGTAAATAATAGGCGTGAGGTAACAATTGTTGCCACTGTAAAAACCGTAAAGGTTGTTTTTTACCGGGATAAAAATATTTTTTTGGGCTTTTAAGATCAGGTCGTATTGGGGCTCAAGAATTTTTATGCCCTGCGAATTTATTAAGCCGTAAAAATTTGATTGTTTAATTACCGCGATGTTATTTTCGTTAAAGTCCGAGATCCAGTCAAACTCCGCTTTATAAACATAGCCTGTTTTAGATACAAAACCATATTTATCACCCTCAACGTAATAAGCAAACTCGTTTTTAAAATCGCCTAATTTATCAAAGCGGGGTTCAATTATTGTTTTTCCATAATGATCAACCGCGCCGTATTTGTTGTTAGATCTAACGATATAAACATTGTTGCTGAGTTCATTTATTTCGTCATAAGTTGCTCCAATAATTTGCCCTTGTCTGTTTATAAAACACCATTTATTTGCAGGTTTGCCACCGGTGAGGTTTTGTTTTACTGCCGCTATTCCGTTTTTAAATGAATAGGCGTCAGAAAAATAACGGTTAAATGCGTTTGTATTTTCTTTATTGATAAAAAACACCGAGTCGTTGCGGTTTGCAACCGAAAGTCCTTCGCTAAAATCGCTTACGGCATCATAAGCGGGTGCAATAATTATTTTTCCAACACTGTCAATAAACCCAAAATCATCGTCTTTTTGATAAGGGTAAAGCGTAAATTTATTTAATTCCAGTTCTTTTACGATCGAATTTTTAAAAGGAAAGGCAGGGTATTCGTTCAAAAATTTTTCGAGTTCTGAATTTGAAAAGGATTTTACGGTTAACGAAAATAAAAGTTTCCAGGCTTCGTTTATCTGAGGGGCTTGGGTAAAATTAGTAACAAAATACTTTAAGCCGTTAATGTTCGACTCTTTTTTATACAGGTTATATAAATACTCAAAGGCCGAATTCAGCATTACATTATCAGGATATTTTTTTATAAACGATAAATACTGCTGTTCGGTTTGAGTTGTAGTTTGTTCATCGAACAATTGCCGCTCAAAAAAGAGCTGCGCATCGGTTAAAAGATCGCTTTCCGGATGGGTTAAAATAAACTCATGGGTTGAGTCGCTTTTGTTCATCGCCACGGTTTTATTGAATTCGAGCTCATCACGTAAATAGATCGCTTTCAGAATTAATTTTTTATTAGCCAAATAATTTGCAACTATAAGCCTGTCAAAAAAGGAAACTGAATTATTTTTTCTTGTTTCGCCAAACGCCTTGGCCGCAATGGTGTCGCACAAATTTAAAATAGAGGCACTATCAATAATAAACCCTGAATAATTTTGTTTTATGCGGGTTAGTTTAAAATAATTAAAACTAAGGTTACCATATTTTGAAGCGGAATCGAGGTTAAAAAAAGGATTATTGTTACGGCTGTAAATGGTTGCCAAACCATAAGCCGCATAAGGATCAGGATTTTTGGATACCTCTTTATAAAACAGCGTTTTGGCTTTAAAGTAATCGAATATAATTAGCGCTTTAAAACCGTTCTCAGTTTTACTCGAAAATACGTATTGGGTGTAAAC
This sequence comes from Bacteroidota bacterium, assembly GCA_025360565.1. Taxonomy (GTDB): domain Bacteria; phylum Bacteroidota; class Bacteroidia; order B-17B0; family Aurantibacillaceae; genus Aurantibacillus. The sequence continues at coordinate 563 of JANYBY010000073.1, read as the reverse complement.
CAGCAGTAGAACAAAAAAGGGTATTTTATGCTTAATTCTCAAAAAGGTAAAGTTTATAATTTGTTAAGGAATAAGATATGAACATGTACTTAATAGGGATATATTTGTCGAAGATAATGTTTACGGGCGGAAGAATAGTTTTTGTGATAGTTTTTGTGGTAGTTTTTGTGGCCGGATTGATCTGGGCCTATAGAAAAGAGCGTATTGTTACACAAATCCACTTCAAAAAATCGTACCTAATACTTATTGGGATTATGGCATTTTTAACCTTAATGTATTTAATTGTTAAAATGCGTAAAATTCTTTAAAATTCGTCGATATTTTTTGTATCTTCGTACCTTATAATACTATTAAAAAATGAAGCTAAACCCCGGTTTGCTTTATAAAATTGAAAGAAGAAAAATGAAGAACCTGATTATACTCACAATTTTATTGGCTTTTTCTAAAAACAGTTCTGCGGCAACATTAGTAGTTGAAGGTAAATACCAAAACAAAAATGTGTACGTTCAAAATTCATTTGGAAGCAATGGAGTTGGTTTTTGCGCGCAGGAAATAAGAGTAAA
>JANYBY010000054.1 GCA_025360565.1 Bacteroidota bacterium | reverse complement strand
TTTTCAGATCACAATTGGCCCAATAACTTCCGTGTTCTTTTACATCAAAAAAGAATGGTTTAAAACCTTCCTCTAAAACCGCGTTAAGTACTTCGTTGCAACAGAAAGCCGGAATGCCAATGGAGCAGCCCTTTGGTAAATGCATGTTGCGCAAAACCAAGCGGAGGGCATTTTTTCCGGAGTTAATGGTTAGATTTAATTTCTCGGAAGAAATATCTACAACTTCGTTTGCAATAAAAGGGCCGGGAAAATAATACATTATTTAGAAACAATAACCAAAGCCGAATCGAGGCCTGATCTTGTAATGGTAAAAGTGAATTTTAGATCTTCTTTGTATTTATTAAGGATGAACTGCAGGGGATGAACATAACCAATATCGTAGCGTTTAATTTCAGAAGAATGATTCAGCATCAAAAGATCTTCAATGCTTATTTTTCTTAAGGAGTGTACGATCAACACGTTTTTTTTTGCAGTATCTATTAATTTAACCACAAACTCTTCTATTTTATCGGGATGGATATAATCAACAGAACCAAAAATTGTGACCAGATCATATTTTTCTGAAACAAGAAAAGCGTCTTTTACTTCAAAAGAAAGCTTACCATTTTTAAATTTATTTTGGGCGCTTTGAATAACACCCTCACTTATATCGATCCCTTTTACAGAACTTATTTTTGTCTCCTGAATGCATTTGTTGCAAAATACGCCCCAGCCGCATCCCACGTCCAATAATGATTGTATGGAATTACGCTTTATAAGTTGCACCGCTTCGTTAAAATAGGGTTTATTTGCGTTAGCGTTTCCTTCAAACCATAAATAACCAAGATCACTCTCCCAAAATTTGGTTTGAAAATTTTCTTTCCCAACAAGTTCGGTAAATTCATTATGAATAGAAGTGTCTGAACTCATTAATTGATTCAGATTCCTTAAAAGCGCTTTTCCGATCTTTTTATGGCGCAGTTCGTGGTTAAGTGCGGCTAAAAATATTTTATGCCGATAATTTTTATTTTTAAGTCGCGTCATCAAAAGCCCATTAAGAATATCGCTAATAATGATCATTTATTTAAAATATTGTTTAAGAGAATTGCTAATGTTTCCGATGGTGTAACTGCCAATATCAAAAGTATGTGGGGAATTATAATTTCCGCTACTGAGCTCTGTTATAGCTAAACGCAGGTCTTTTTTAATTGTTGTGGGAGTCATTACATAGCCCAGATTATTTTTTTGGATCAGATCGGGTGTTAAACCGGGTTTAGAAAAAACGAGAATTTTTTTATTTTTCGATAAGTACTCAAAAAACTTGGTGCTTAGGCTAAATTCGTAGTTCGGTGAAAGAAACAGAATACATGCGTAGGATTGAGAGATGACTTCCTGAATTTTTGACAAGGGCAAGTGATCAAAAAAGAGAACTGACCTACAATTGTGATTTGAAACTATTTTTTCGAACTGGGGCAAACGGTGAATGTAAAAATGAAATTGGATATCGGAAAAAACTTCAGGCATTTCTGCCCCAAGTTCATTAACGGCAATAACGAATTCTTCAAAAACGCCGGTAACATTGTCATACAGGGTGCCGGCAAAAACGATATTTTTTATCTTCTCTTTATTCGTTTTAACTATTGCATCAGAAGTAAACACTTCGTCTGTATCATATCCGTTAGGTATTGTTACAAATTTATTTTTTTCGGAAGGAAGAAGCGCGGCATAATGATTTGTGATAAAATCGCTAACGGTTAAAACCGTATTGGCCGCTTGAAGAGCCTTGTTTTCAATACTAAGTTCATATGCTTTTCTTTCAGCGGTTAAATATTTTTGATCCCATTCTTCATTGCAAATATTCCAGGGATCCCTGACATCGAGAATTAAATTAATATCCGGAAAATCTTTTTTTAGTTGTAAACCTACTTCAACAAGGCGATTGGGGGCAATGGTTATAACAATATTTTTTATAGAATTGTTTTTTATCAGCTCTTTCGCTTTTTTATAAAAAAGCGGATTACTTGCAAGGGCTTTATCGTAAAAATTTCCTTTAAAAAATAATTCCAAACGAAACCTCGAAAATTTATAAGCCACCTTATTTAAAAAGGCCGGGCTGTAATTATGAAAAAAATTATAAAATTTTGTTTTTATCGGGAAATAATGGATCCTGTTGTTATTCTCAACATCTGCGCTCCATGCAGAGTTTTTGACTTCTCTATTCAGGGCGCCAATAACAAATAACTCGTAGCCGTCCTTTGCAAGATATTTCGAAAATTTTGCCCAGCGTCTTCCTCCAATGCCGGGAGTAGGCGGAAAGTTATAATTAATGATGAGAAGTGATTTACTCAATTGCTTTGTATATTTTTTTTCAAAAACTGATTAAAATTATCAGTTGAATTGAAATGGTTTTTCCAGTATTCAACAGCATGAATTCGAAAAGCATCTTTATTTTTTTCAGAAATTGAAAAAGCTTTAATTTGCTTAGCGATTTCTTGCGGATCAAATTCTTTAGAAATGAGAAATCCGGTTTGTTGGTTTACTATTTCAGAACAACCTCCCACATCTGTGGCCATAATTGGTATTCCGAAACTTAAAGCTTCCATCATACTTACAGGAAGGCCTTCTGTTTTGCTAACGCTTACAAAAAGATTTATGGAATTATTTTCGTAAAATTTAAGGACTTCTTTATTATCGAGATTTCCTAAAAGCCTGATAGTTACATTTGGTTTGTTTTTTTGAAGCACTGAAAGATTGAGGTGGAGTAATTGAACATCGGGATCGGTTTTATCCTCATCGCCAATATGGATCCAATTGATAGGGAAATCAATGTGCAATAAAATTTCGGGAATCAAATGAATTCTTTTAAGGTTGCGGATCTTAGCGCATGAAACAATGGTAAAGGTATTTTTTTCATTGAAGGGATTGATGCCCGAATAATTAGTGCCGAGGTAAACGGATGAAATTTTAGTTTGATAGTAAGGATATTTATTTTTTAAATACGAGGCGCCTTTATGAGAAACTGAACATACGTTTGTAATATACTTTAATTGAAACCATCGGAAGGCGATCCGGTGAATATAAGGTATTCGCTCTTCGTAAATATCGATGCCGTGTGCCCTTGTAATACAATTTTCGGACCCTTGTTTTTTTTTATTAAGAAAAGCTAAAACTGTGGCCCATTGATTGAACCAAAAGGAATAGTATAGGGTTTCTTGCGTGTTATTGGCAGATAATTTTTTTGTTACTTCATCCGCAAGATAAATGGAGCGTACAAGCTCGCTTATTTTTTGTTTAAACAAGTTTAAATGGAAGAGGTATTTTGAACTTAAAAAAAACTCTTTAATTATTGACTGAAACAGAAAACCAAAATTTCCAAAAACAATTTTACCCGGTGAATATTCCTTAAAGTTGATCTCGATGTTGCTAACATTCGAATGCTTGCTTAGAACGGAGGCTGATACAGGGGATGTTGAGAACAGGCTTACCGTTTTAAAAGAACTTGCCAATTTGTTTAATTCGTTAATGGTGAATGAAGAGTTAAGGTCATCAACAAAAAAAGCGACGTTTGAATACTTTGGCATAGATCTTATTTTCTGATAAAGAAAATTTGTTTGGTGATGCGGATAAGTTTAAAATATCTTCTCCAGAAAGTTTTAATGTTTTTATAATCCGTATGTTTTTTGATCGGCGCGTCCATGTAATTTTCAAACTCCTCTTTTGATACCTGTAACTTTTTTAATACGAAATCATAATCAGTTTCTAATTGCTTTGGATCATAATTTGGTTTTGCAAATTCTTGCAAAGCTTTTTCCCTGCTAATTTGCCCCGATTGAATAAGTGTAGACAAATGGTATTGTCGCTTATCGATCTTAAAACGTCTTGGTAAAATATAACCCTGATAAAAGCGGGTAAAAACAGATTCGTAATGTTTTCCGCCGTAATCGCGCCAGTTTAATTTTTCGGTAATAAAATTTTTAACATCTTCTTTATTATAAACAGTGTAATTAAGTAATTGAAAGCTTTTTAAAAAACCGGTTTTTTGGTAATACAAATATTTCGCTACCCACATGTTAGGATATTTTGTAAGCTCCATAGTACCATGCGTTTTGTGAATGTCAAGTATATTGCCAATATCAATTTTATCGTGTACCCATGATTTGGGCATGTAGGTTCCTTCTGTAACAAGATTGTGTCCACTTAAAACTGATGGTATTTTATTTTGTTTCGCTAGTTTAAACAGCAAGATGTACAAAGCGTAGTCATATGGTAATTCTATATCAACCACTCCCGATTTAATAAACGCTAACTGAAGATCTTTAAACGATTCCCAATCCAGAACGTATGTGTACAATTCAAAACCGGTAGCTTTTATAAGGTTAGAAATATTATTTACAGCTAACTCACTGTTCCATCCATTATCGCAGTGCATAAGCAATATACGAAGACCTCTTTCTTTGCAAAGCCACGCAAGATAGGTGCTATCAACGCCACCGCTGACTCCGAGCACAGCATCGTATTTTTTTCCTTCCCCTCTTTTTTTAATTTCGGCAATTAATTCGTCAAATTTCGTAGCGGCATCGGTTGTATTTGATGGATATTTTTTAGCGGCTTCATCAAAATTAACACAATGGTTACATATCCCTTCATCGTTAAGCACTAAGTCCGGATCATTGTCGGATGACATAATGCAGCGTTTGCAGGTAATGATCTGTGCTTTTTCCTTTAGCGTAAATTTGTCTTTTTCGTTCCCGTAAAAAATATAGTCGTTTATCTGATGCTGGACGAAAAATTCTTTTTTAGAAATATTTAAATAGTAAAGCAGCGATTCATCAAACTTATCTTCATTTAATATCGTTATGGCCTTCATTTTCGTTTTACCAAAAGAACTTTTGTCAAAATCTAATTGAGCAAAAAGACTTTTGTAACCGCAAAATAGTCTCTCGAAATTTATGGTGGAAGAAACGGAAAGTGACACATCGATTGAATCAAAGGTTTCCCACGTATTTTCACCCGGCTCAGGGAAAAGAACTCTGTCTGCTGTTCCGTTGAATAAAGATAAGTAGTATTCTTTTGTTTTTTTAAATTCAGTATCACTACTTTTTTCGGTTGGATGCGGATATATTTTAAGCTGGTACTGAGTGTGTTTATGCAAAAACTTATTTAATTGTACAATTAACTTTGTTTCCGCTCTACTATATTGCAGATCTAAAGTATTGTGACCCATTTGGTTTCTGCGTGCAAAAGCCGATGAATAAAAACCTATAATATTTGATTGCAGATCTTTGTCTATTGTACTGAGATATTTTTGTTTATATTTTTTAAAGTCGTGCACAGGCCACAATTCAACTTTATCAACATACCAGTTATCTTTTAAAGTGGCATATTCTTCTAATTGATAAGGGGCAGTTAAAATAAATGTATTGGCAACTACTTTTTTATAATATATACTTATTGGATTGGGCGAACAAATTTTTGTGAGTGAAATTCCGTTTAAATTAAAAATAATGGCTAAAAAATTGCTTGATTTTTCATACGCCATAAAAGTATACACATTATTAACATCCGATTTGATGAATAGATCCGTTACAATGATTATCTCCATTAATTCAAGAAAAGAAAAAAGAAAAGACTTTTTATTTTTAAAAAACAAGGAAATGAAAAGGAAAATAGGAAAAAGGGTAATGGCAACAAACGATAAAAAGAGTTTGTTTAAAAAACTGCCCGAATAATGGACCTGGTCGTATATTAAGACCATATTAAATTTTATGGACAAAATTTCGCCAAGATAATCTTCGGTAACAAGCTTTTTGTATTTTGGACTCGGTTCAATTACTGCATTTTTAGAATCGGCTGACATTAAAATGACAGATTCATTTTTGGACTTGCGCCATATTTTTTTAATTGTATCTTTTAATTGTTTTAAAGTAAAGTGAATAAAATTGAGATTTAACGGCGCCCTGAACGAAAATTGATTTGCAAACGAATCGACTGCGCAAGCTTTTCTGTTTTTTTTGCGAAACAGAAAAGCAATTAATCCCTTTAAAAACTGAAAATAAACAGATATAGTTAAACGAACCAGTTTCAAAATAGAATGTCAGATTTAAGAGGTGTGCCTTTTTTATAATTTGATTTGGCCACAGAGCCAATTAATTTTGTGTAATACTTTGGATGCAGGCCATCGCCTGGACGAATGACCTTAATGTTTTTTTCTGTAAATAATTCTCCGGCATTTATATCGTCAGTAACATAAATAGATCGTTTATAAAACACATTTCTCTCTTCGGCTTTTTGAACAGTAAGCTGAGGGGAACCTAAAGCCAAATAAGCCTGGTTAGTTTCATAAACCAATTGTTTCATTTCGGCCGGTTCCATTGAAAATGCTGAATCCACACCGCCATCAGCTCTTCTGAGGGTGAAATGTTTTTCAATCACCTGTCCTCCTAAGGCAACAGAAGCTAATGCTACGCCTATACCCATGGTGTGATCGGAAAGCCCGATCTTGCAATCAGGAAATATTTTTTGCAGTAATGGAATTGTGGAAAGATTGGAATTATCGGCGGTGGCCGGATAGGTACTTGTGCATTTTAAAAGAGTAATGTCAGTAGCTCCATTTGCCTTTAAAATGGAAACGGATTCAAGTATTTCTTCAAGATTTGCAACGCCGGTGGACATGATAATTGGTTTACCGGTTTTTGCAACTTTAATTAATAAGGGATGATGTGTATTTTCGAAAGAAGCGATCTTGTAAATAGGACAGTTTAATTTTTCCAACAGATCAACCGCGGTTTCATCAAAAGGAGAACTAAAACACATAATGCCTTTTTGTTTGGCACGTTTAAATATCGCTTCGTGCCAATCCCACGGTGTATAAGCTTCTTTATACAGATCATACAATTCTTTTCCGTACCAAAGCGAATCTTTTTCTGAAATGGTATGGGCGCCTTTCATTGTAATTGTATCCGCAGTATAGGTCTGGAGTTTAACAGCGTCAACCCCGGATTCGGCGGCTGCATCAACAATTTCAAAAGCCCGGTCTAAGGATTGGTTGTGATTGCCGCTCATTTCGGCAATGATAAAAGGAGTTTTTTTTGGCCACATAATTATTAAGGTTTAGCGGTTAAATAAATAATCTATAAAAGATAAATG
>JANYBY010000052.1 GCA_025360565.1 Bacteroidota bacterium | reverse complement strand
CTTTTGCTTTTGCATCGGCTTCTGCTTTGGCTTTTGCCGCCGCTTCTGCATCTGCTTTTGCTTTAGCGGCTGCATCTGCTGCCGATAATTTTTTCGCGTCCTCTTCTGCTTTTAATTTTGCTGCTGCTTTCGCGTCTGCTTCTGCCTTCGCTTTCGCCGCTGCATCTGCTTCTGCTTTTGCTTTTGCATCGGCTTCTGCTTTGGCTTTTGCCGCCGCTTCTGCATCTGCTTTTGCTTTAGCGGCTGCATCTGCTTTTGCTTTCGCTGCTGCATCTGCTTCGGCTTTTGCTTTTGCATCGGCATCCGCTTTTGCTTTGGCTGCTGCATCCGCATCTGCCTTAGCTTTTGCTGCTGCTTCCGCTTTTGCTTTCGCGTCTGCTTCTGCCTTAGCTTTCGCTGTTGCATCTGCTTCGGCTTTGGCTTTTGCATCCGCTTCGGCTTTTGCCTTGGCTGCTGCATCTGCTTCGGTTTTCGCTTTTGCATCGGCTTCGGCTTTTGCCTTGGCTCCTGCATCTGCTTCGGCTTTCGCTTTTGCATCGGCCTCGGCTTTTGCTTTCGCTACTGCATCGGCGTCCGCTTTTGCTTTGGCTGCTGCTTCAGCGTCGGTTTTGGCTTTGGCTGCCGCTTCGGCATCTGCTTTTGCTTTGGCTGCCGCGTCTGCTTCGGCTTTCGCTTTTGCTGCTGCATCTGCTGCTGCTTTGGCATCTGCATCTGCTTTTGCTTTGGCTGCCGCTTCTGCCGCTGCCTTTGCCGCTGCATCCGCTTTTGCTTTTGCTTCTGCTTCTGCTTTTGCTTTGGCATCTGCATCTGCCTTAGCTTTGGCATCTGCATCTGCCTTAGCTTTTGCTGCTGCTTCCGCCGCTGCTTTGGCATCCGACTCGGCTTTCGCTTTTGCTTCTGCATCGGCTTTTGCTTTGGCCGCTGCTTCTAGAGCCGCTTTTGCTTTTGCTTCTGAATCTGCTTTTGCCTTGGCTTCCGCCTCGGCTACTTGTTTGCCAATATTAGTTACTTGCTCTTTTGGATATCCTTCATTCGGTTTAAGTGCTAAAGCCCGCTGATAAGCGGCTAACGCTAGCGGCAGCTCGTTTTTTCCGGCCAATTTATCACCCTCTTTTATTGCTGCCTGGTAATTTGCTTCTTTTATTTTTTCTGCGTTTTTCGCAGTCTTTTCCGCCTCTTTGATCGCCATTAAACCTGATATCATTTGATCTAAATGTGCCTTGTCGTATTCAAAATTATCTTTGTTTGGATTGTAATTGTACCTGTTAATAGGCTGGTTCAATAAAGAATAATCAACGCCTTCATATCTTTTATTTAATCCCATATCGGCAACAATATCCGCAAATTTAGAGGTGGCTTTTTCGGGCGGAACGCCCTGTGTATTCACTGTAAATCTTTTTGCAACATATCCATCCTTGGAAACTGTCACCAAAAAATCACCATTCAATGGTAATTCAAAACTATAATCTCCTCCTGCGTTTGTTAAAATACTACTTACGGTCTTGCCCCCTTGAGTTATCTGAATAGTAGCGCCCCCCACATTCCCATTATCATCTGAAATATTCCCTTGAAATTTTACCGGAACACTTTGGGAGTAAAACAAATGAAAACAAAAAAAGAAAATTATACTTAAAAAGTACTTAAAAGTCATAGTTTTGGGACATGCATTATTTAGATATTAAATTTACATAAATTACTTAAAATAAAAAATCAAAAAAACTTTAGTTATATGCATCTAAATGTTAATTATAGTTATTGGGAATTGCAGCAATATTTTAAAACATTTGACCTGATCGTTATAGGCAGTGGCATTGTAGGGCTAAGCACAGCGCTCTCCTTTACAGAAGAAAATAAAAAAGCGAAAATATTAATTCTTGAAAAAGGAATGCTGCCAAGTGGCGCCAGCACCAAGAATGCGGGCTTTGCCTGTTTTGGAAGTGTAAGCGAACTTTTAGACGACCTATCGAAAATGCCCGAGCAATCTGTGTGGGAGACCGTTGAAATGAGATGGAAAGGTTTAAAATTATTGAGAAAACGGCTCGGAGATAAGCATATAGAATTTGATCCTTGCGGAGGATACGAGTTATTTGATGTAAAACAACACTATGATGACTGTTTTGAGAGAATAGATCATTTAAATAAAATGATCCAAAAAAGTATTGGGTTAAAAAATACGTATAGCGCAGCTGACAAAAAAATAAAACAATTCAATAAAATAAAAGGTGTTTTATTTAATAAATACGAAGGCCAATTGAATACCGGATCAATGATGAAACATTTGATTGAAATGGCCGTTAAAAAAGGAATTATTATTTTAAACGGTGCTGCTGTTTCAAAAATTTTAGATACCGGAAAAAATGTAGAACTGCACAGTAATGCCGGAGTTTTTAAAGCAACAAAAGTAATTGTGGCTACAAATGGTTTTGCAAAAGAATTATTAAACATACAAGACGTGAAACCCGCAAGGGCACAGGTTTTAATCACTAAACCGATCACGAATTTAAAATTAAAAGGAACCTTTCATTTTAGGCAAGGATTTTATTATTTCAGAAATATAAATAACCGTGTTTTATTCGGTGGCGGAAGAAACCTGGATCTTAAAAAAGAAACAACCTCTAAAATTGAATTGAATTTAAAAATTCAGGATCACCTGGATAAATTATTGAAAGAAATTATTTTACCGGGTGTTAAATTTGAAGTAGAACATCGCTGGAGCGGAATTATGGGTGTTGGAAGCGAAAAAAAACCGATCATAAAATTTGTGAGTAAGAACGTGCTTGCCGCTGTACGTATGGGCGGCATGGGTATTGCAATTGGAAGTTTGGTTGGAAAAATAGCCGCTAAAAAAATATCTGAAACCTAAAAATAAAAAATAAATGCTAAAAAAAATAATAATAAGTTCTGAGTTCGAGATTTATAATTCGATAAATGAATTGAATGCTTCGGACAAAAAATTGCTAAAACAGGCCATTAAAGCGGCTGAGCGAGCCTATGCACCCTACTCCAATTTTTACGTTGGTGCAGCCGTATTGCTCGCCAACGGAACTATTGTAACTGGAAACAATCAGGAAAACGCTGCTTATCCATCAGGACTTTGCGCCGAAAGAGTTGCTATTTTTCATGCTGCTTCACAATTTCCAAAAACAAAGATTATTGCCATTGCCATATCCGCTAAATCAATGCACAAAACTTTAAAGAGCGCATTAAGCCCTTGTGGCGCATGCCGACAGGCTATGTCGGAATACGAATCAAAATTTAATTCTCCTATAAAATTAATAATGGGTGGTTCAAAAAAAGAAATTTATGTTAGCCGATCGGTTGCAAATTTATTGCCCCTCGCCTTTACCAATAAGAGTTTATAAATAAAGTTTCGAAAAAAATCGGGCAAAAAAAATCCCGTTCAAGTTAAACCTGAACGGGATCTTTTATTATAAACTAAATTATTGATTAATTACTTTAACAGTTTTTGACTTGCTGTAAGAATCAGTAATTCTCACTAAGTAGGTACCCTGAACCTGATTAGTTAGATCAATTGAAACGTTTTCTTTATCGCTTGTAACGGTAGAAACCATTTGGCCTAACATGTTATAAACCGAAACCGTGTTCATGCCTTCTAAACCGCTAACAGTAGCTTTACCGTTAACAACCGGGTTAGGATAAACCGATAAATTATTTGAAACATAAGAGTTAGAATTAATTCCAACAATTGGAGGTAAACCACAGTTTACAATTGTAAATGTTGGGAAAGTTTTTAAGTCTGTGTATTTTCCACCACTAGTGAAATAACCCGCAGAACCGTGTTGATATTTAACGATCAAACTCGCGTTTGCGTTAGTACCCGCTGAACCCCAAAAATGTTGACAATTTGCAGTTGTATAAGTTCCCGGAACTGATGGTGCGCATCCGCCAAAAGACCAATTATAAATTGGATCAGGAACCGGAACCAGTGAACTTGTATTCACAAACGGTAACCAAGCAATTGCAAAAGCGTTAAAGTTAAACTGACGGTTATCGATAACATCAGGACCTGAAGTGCTGGTAAAAGTGATAAATGAATTAGCTGAATAACCTGCAGGGTTTACAGAACAACCGTTAGCGGCCATTTGAGTTCCGTTTGCAGTATAACTAAAGGACACCTTTGGAACAACAATTGCTTCTAATTCAGTACCAGGACCGAATGCATTAGTTGTTGCGCCCCAACTTCCGCTACCTCTTAAATAACTTAAGCCTTCGCCAAATTTAAGTGGTGGAGCCCATCCTGTTCCGCTTGTTGAAGTAGGAGTAAATCCACTTGTTAAGAAACATCTAATGGTATCGGCAGGTAAAGTAGGTACTGATTTGTAAGAAATAAAGAACGCACCATTAACCACAACTGGTGTAGTAAAAGTTGCAACGTAAAAATTACCAAGTGTGTTAGTAATAGGCGCCGACGTCATTGCCGAGTCTAATTTTGCACCCGGTACGCCTGTTGGCCCTGCGCTCCAAATGTACACGCGACAAGGAACAGCAGTACTTGTTGAGTTTGCCTGACGGCTAGCTAAAATATATGCACCCGAAACTGTTACTGCAGCTCCGCCGGGATTTAGAAAAGAACTTCCCATACCTGTAAGAGAGTAGGTTGGCGGCTGAGGCATAATTGATGTATAAAATGAGTTTGCATTTGCAGTTGTATTTCTCAATGTGTGCTTATTATAAAAATAAGCTAAGCTGTCTCCTATCGGAGCAACTTGACTTTTGCCCGCCACATTTTGCGAAGGCTGAACATTTTCTGCCGCCACAAATTTGCTATTTGGGTCTATAGATAACTTTCCGCTAACCATAACGTTTTGCTGAGCGTTAAGTGTAGCGAGGCTCGTTAATACTAAGCCCACCGTAAGTAAATTCTTAATCATATTTTTTAGTTTTTTTGGTTATTATGTCAAAATTATGAATTTTTTCAATCACTTTAAAATAATTAACACTTTATTGTGATAAACCATTTTATGAAATTCTTACATAAACTGCATCTATATTATAAGTTTTATTATCTTTAAACTTTGATTATGCCTTTAAGGTTTAGCACCTTAGTATATACTTTTATTAACTGTATTTTCCTTAGAAAATTCCTACTGCTACTTCTATTGAGTATAAGTTACAGCAACCTTTACTCACAGGGAAACACGGACGATCTTAAAAAAGAAGCCGATAAGTTATTTGAAGAAGATGAATTTACGAGTGCTTATAAGCTTTATGCTCAGTTAGTTGCAAACTTTCCGAAGGATCCTGAATATAACTTCAGATTAGGGGTTTGTATGATCTACAGTGAACCCGACAAAAAGAAATGTTTGCCCTTTTTACAATTCGCAAACAGCCGCACTGCCGATGCGCCCAAAGAAACCAAATTTTATCTCGGTAAAGCTTATCACATAAATTATTTGTTTGATGAGGCCATTAAATTTTATAACGATTATAAAAAAATAGGCACTTCGGCAAAACAAAAAAAATTACAAGTAGATAGGGAAATTAGGGCTTGCGGCTATGGCAAGCGCTTGTTAAGCAACATGTCTGATCTGGAAGTGATCAGTAAAAAAACACTCAACGAATCGGATTACTTTAGAAGTTACGATCTAAAGAACATTGGCGGAAAATTATTGGCAAAGCCCGATGAATTTCAAACTTCGCCCGATAAAAGAAAAAAAGACAAATCAATTGTTTATTTACCAAAAATAGGCGAACGTGTTTATTACAGCAGTTACGGTTCAAATAACGATAACGGAAGGGATATTTATTACCGAATAAAATTACCAAACGGCAAATTTAGTCCGGGTGTAAAAGTAAACGGAATAAACACAGAGTTTGATGAGGATTATCCATTTCTTCATCCCAACGGAACCACACTTTATTTTGCGAGTAAAGGCCATAACAGCATGGGCGGTTACGATATTTTCAAATCAACCTATCTTGCCGCAACCGATTCTTGGAGCCAGCCCGAAAACCTTGAGTTCCCAATTAATTCGCCCGACGACGATTATTTGTATGTAACCGATTCGCTCGAAAAAACGGCTTATTTTAGTACAGGCCGCCAGAGTTTACCGGGTAAAATTGATGTTTTAAAAATTAATACGCAACGTAAACCAATTGATGTATTAGCCATAAAAGGAACGGTTGTAAAAGAAAGTTCGGAACAGAGTTTAAAAAGCGTTATCACCGTTAAAAACATGAGCAACGGTATTAATATTGGAACATTTGAAGCTCAAGATAATGGCGATTATTTAATGGATCTGCCGAACGGATCTAAATTATTATTTACAGTTGAAACCCCGGGAATGAAAACCCAGTCGGATAGAGTTTTACTTCCACTATTGGCATCTTCCAAACCCTTAAGACAAACCATAGCTTACGAAAAAGGCGTTTTAAAAATTATAAATTATTTTGATGAAGCTACATCGGATGAAAGTTATATTCAATACTTAAAACTAATTGAGCAAAAAGCCAAATTGAACGTAAATGCCGGCGAAAATAAATTGGGCGGACCTGAAATTGTTACGAATGATACCACTAAAAACGCGGCCGGAAACACAAAGTATACCGGAAATGGACCCAGCGTGACCGAAGATACCACGGGTACAAAAGCTGTTGTAACAAATACCCCATCAACCAAACAAAGCTTAACCAAGCAACAATTGGCCGATATTGCAAAGCAGGATGAGGATGACGCCCGCAAAGAAGCCCAACGCTTAAAACAAGATGAGTGGGATGCTGTTGAAGTTGGTACCGCTAAAAAAATTGAGGCCGATAAAAAATGGGCCGATGCCGATGAAGCGTATAAAAACGCGGAAGCTATTACTGATGAAGGGGAGAAAAAGATCGCGATGGATAAAGCGATTGCTATTAAAACCGAAGCCGAAACAGAACGTAACACCGCTAATAAAATACTGGATCTTGCGAAAACCCTTGGCGAAGACGCGGCCAATAAACAAAAAATTGCCGATCTGAATAGTCAATACGTTAAGGAACTGGATAATGTTATTAAGAACAAAAACAATAATGATGGCACGGCAAAATTGGATGACATTCAAAAACAAATTACAGAACTTTCGAGCAAAAAAAATCAATCGGATAATTCTTTTAGCTCAATTAAAAACGAGGTAGATGAAAAAGAAAAAGAAATTGCTAAACTAGAAAAGTCGAACGACGATACAAAAGCTAATCTTGGGGAAATAAAAACGGCTATTAGCACAAATGAAACGGATCTGGCAAACGCCAAGAAAAAACAAAAACCAATTATTCAGGAAAAGATAAATGAATTAAAAGGCGAACAGATCGAAAAAGAAAAACAAATTGCCGCTAACGAAACCGAAATAAAAAAACTGCAGGATGAACTGGCCGGGTTAAAGAACGAACTTGACCTTAAGAACAAAATTAAAAATGAAACCATTGCTGTTAACACCAACACATCCGGCATTAACACAAACACAACAGGCACTAACAGCGGCGGCAACGAAATAAAAAACAATGGCAGCAACATAAACGGAGCCGGCGAAAAAATAACCGATCAGGTTCTCTCGGATAAGTATAAAGATAAAGTTGTAGTAACCGATAGTAACAATAAAGCTAATATTGAAGAGAGTATTGCTCAATTAAAAAATTACAATAAAGAAATTGATAAGGCATTGGCCAAAGATAAAACTGATCTGTTGAAAGCAAAAACGCCCATAGCTAAACAGGAACTAAACACTGAAATAAAAAAATTAGAGACAACTAAAAAACAAAATCAGCAGCAAATTACTGCCAACAATAAATTAGTTGGCGAAATAACTAAATCAATTGCCGGAAATAATTCCGGCCAAAAAAACGCGGGTACTAATTTAAGTCCGATCACTTCTAATAGTAAAGAGGACGCATTCAAACAACTCAATGGCTTAAATGAACAATTAAATACAAACGATAATTCAAATTTTGAATACAATGGCTATCAAAATTCGCAAGCGCAAAGTTTAAAAGTTGAGGCCGACGCTAAAATAAACGAAGCGGCTGCTCAGCAAAAAAAATTAAAGGATCTGATCACAACCTCTAAAGAACAAATTCAAAACGCCTCAGCCGCGAGCACCAATACCGGACAAACAAATGGAGTTAAAACGCCAAACGAAATTAACAAAGAAGCCGATGACATAATGGCCAAAGCACTTGAGTATCGCAATGAAGCAAAAACCAAAGAGGGCGGCGAAAAAGAGGCATTGATTACGAAAGCAAAAGAAGAAGAAAACAAGGCCAACGAAAAACATTTACAGGCCGCTGAAGTTTTAAAGGATGATAATAGATCGTTATTTGATACAAACAACGAAAACATTGAAACATTAAAAAAAGAAGGTAAAGCAAGTGAATTAGATCTAAGCGAAGTAAATAAATTGCAGGACGCCGCCAATACAGCATTCAAGCAAGCGGTTAATATGCGTCAGGAAGCAAATTCACTGCCAAACATTGGCGCAAAACTTGGTAATTTAGGCAACGCCGAAGAAAAAGAAACGGAGGCGCTTGACAAACAAAAACAAGCGCTTTACATATTACAAAAAACAAATCCAAATGCTGTTTTAAAAACCGCGGTTACCTCTGCCGGTGGCACCAATCCTGCCGCAAACACCGGTACTTTAGATCTTGCGCCCCAGTTAGAATCGGTTAACACAGGCCTTAATGATCTGGCAAATTTAAAATTAAATGCTTATCAAAAATTGTACGATGCCAACAAAGCTGAGTTAGATGCTTTGGTATCAAATTTAAGATCTAACCAAACAATCATTGATAAAATGCCAAGTTTAAAAAGTGAGTTTATCGCGGGTAATAATAAAATTACAAAAAGCGAAACTCAAAAACAGACATCCGACGCGGCTACAAATAATAACAATAAGCTAAATGATCTTATCAATGCCACTAAGATACAAGTTGAAGCCATTAATCAGTTAACTGCATTAGAGAAAAAATTAAATCAAGCGATCGTAAAAAATAATACAGCAAATAATAACACGGGAAATAACGGTAATAATACCGGAAACAACGGTAACGAAACTGCAAATACAAATACCACCACCGCCAACACAAACACAACAGCGGCCAACAGCAATACCGAAACTGCTAATACCAATACTGTAGCGGTAAATACAAATACCGGATCGCCAAACACAAATACAACAGCCGTAAACAGCAATACTGAAAGCGCGAATACCAACACCACAGCTGCAAACACGAATACAACAGCCGTCAACAGCAATACCGAAACTGCCAACACAAATACAACCGCTGCAAATACCGAAACAAATAACGCAAACAATACTGAGAGCATAGCCAGCAAAACGGTTGATGTGGCCGAGCTTGCAAAGAAAGATACCAGTGTAACACAAGTTGTAAATTATTTTGAGAATAATAAAGCGGTTTTAAAAAATCAGGGTGCCAACCAATTGGTAAATAATTCGCTCACCGAATTAAAAAAGGTAGATGAACAGAACAAGGCTGTTGATGCTGAAATTAAAAACGCCGAGGGCACAAACACAAATTCATCTGAAACGCCTTTTCAATTAAAAACAAAAGCAGAATCATTATTGGTTGAAGCAGAAGATCTGGGTGTAAAATCATTCGACTTAAAAAAGACGGCCAACGAAAAAAGTGGTCCTGAAAAAGACAGCCTTTTAACCAAAGCGAAAGAATTAGATGACCAGGCTGTAAATAAAAAATTAGAGGCGGTTAAATTAACCGACCAAAGCAATGAGATGAATTACAATACAAACAACACTGCTATTGTTGAATTGCTTGGTAAGGCCAAAAACGATAACCCTACTCTGGCCTCTCAACTTGAACCAAAATACAACGACATTGCCATTTTAAAGAATCAGGCAAAACAAATGCGCGAAGAAGCCAACACGCAAACAAACAGTAATGCAAAAATTGGCGCGTTAATGAACGCCGAGGAAAAAGAGAACGATATCTTGCAAAAACAAAACGAAGTTTTAGCCGAGTTAAAAAAACAGTATCCTGATTATGTTGTAAAAGAACCTTCTGCAAACAGTGGCACAGTACCTGAAGAATTAAAACAAAAACAAGCACAGCTTCGCGAAAAACAATTTAGCGAGTTAACTAATTTAACCAACGCCTTTAGTTTAGAGTACGAAACATCAAAAAATAATGTTCCCGAAAATTTAACCGAAGCACAAAAAACCGTTAAACAAAACGCCGAAGATCTGAACAAGGAATCGAAACGTTTGTTGGTTGCCTCGGCATTTGAAAAGAACGAGAATGAAAGGGTAAAATTATTAACACTCTCAGCAAAAGCCGGTAACGCGGCGGTTGACCAATTAAACAAGATCGTTAAACCTTCAAATACTGTTGCTAATAATCCTCGAAATAATAATCCAACTAACAACAACCCAAGAAATAATAATCCAAGAAACAACAACGCCAATAACAACCCTCGTAACAACGCGAACGCAAATAATAATCCGGCAAATAATAATGTAGCCAACAATAATCCACGTAATAATAACATCAATAATAATCCACGCAATAATGTTATTGCCAATAACCCTGAAAATAATAATACTCCGCGTAACACAGGCCGAGGTACTGTTAAGGTGGAAGGATTGGAAGTAATTGTAGGTAATGCTTACAGCGCTGCAAAACCAATTCCTATTGATGCAAAAATTGAAGACGGTTTAGTGTTCAGAGTGCAGATCGGTGCGTTTAAAACGCCTTTGCCAAACAATACGTTCAGGGGATTAAATCCGGTTAACGCCGAAACAGCCGGCAATGGTTACATACGCTATACCGCGGGTAATTTTAATAAAATTGAAAATGCCAATGCCGTTAAAAATGATCTGCGCGGTTTAGGTTATGCCGATGCCTTTGTGGTGGTGTTCTTTAACGGTAAACGTATTACTTACGCCGAAGCGCTTGATTTGCTTGCAAAAGAGGGAAAAACAGTGGATGAGAACGCGTCTAAAACCGCAGGCATTACAGCGAATGTAAATATTCCTAAAGTAAATAACCCGCCGGCGAATAACAACGTTGCAACCAATAATGTGCCAAACAATACTGTTAACGCTAACACAAATGTGCCGGATGAAGTTAAGGTGGTAAAAAATTTAACTGAAATAAATGATCTGCTCTTTACTGTGCAAATTGGTCTTTACTCAAGGCCGGTTAAACAAAGACAGTTATTTAACCTAAGCCCTATTTATTCTGAAAAACTTCCTAACGGTTTGATCCGTTACACCGCCGGAATTTATAAAAATACAGATAGGATGGTTACCGATAAGAACAAAGTAGTTAGCCTCGGTATTCGCGATGCATTTACCAGCGCTTATTTAAATGGCAAACGAATTACATTTGATGAAGGAAAAATAAAACAACAGGATACCACCACAAAAATGGAACCTGAAAACCCTATCGTTTTCCCTGAGGGTAATAACTCGGTGAACAATACTCCGGTAAATAACACGCCTGTAAACAATACACCCGTAAATAATAATACGCCGGCTGTTACACCATTTACAAACGGAGTTACTAAGTATCCTGATGCAACACCTGAAAACGGAATTAAAACCAGTCCTGAAGGCGTTTGCTTTAAAGTGCAAATTGGCGCTTACAGCAGGCAGGTACCAAACGATGTGGCGGCAAAATTCTCAACAATTAAAACCTGGCCTGTTGAAAATGTAAAGATCAATACTTTATATATTTACAACATTGGTAATTATACCGGTGCCAAATTTGCTAAAGCCTTAAAAGACGAAGCCGTAAGGGCGGGTATTAACGATGCCTTTATAACAGTTTATAAAGATGGTGTAAAGTTATTTGGTGCTGAGGCTGTGGCTTTAATGAATCAATAACATCCTCACCCTAAATCCCGCTTCACGGCGAAGCGTTATGAGAGGGTAGCAATCTTGGCATTTTTACCTAAAATACCGTATCTTCACCGCATAATTTAATACATAAAATATGAAATCCATTCTTTTCAAATTGTTTTCCGGCATCTTTATTTCGGCTGTTACTTTTTTTAGTTTTTCTTCATTTAAAAATCCGCCAAAAAATAAATTGGGTAACTCCAAAAGTATTTACGATTTTAAATTAAAAACTATAACGGGCGAAGAAATTACCCTTTCTAAATTTAAAGGAAAAAAAATGCTACTCGTTAATGTGGCTAGCGAATGCGGCTTCACCCCGCAATACAAAAGCCTGCAGGCCCTTCACCAACTGCACGGTACCAAAGTAACGGTTATAGGCTTTCCAGCCAATAATTTCGGGGGACAAGAACCCGGCACCAGCACCGAGATCATGGATTTTTGCAGCAAAAAATACGCCGTTACTTTTCCTATGATGGAAAAAATAAGCGTGAAAGGAAACGATACTCACCCGCTCTACAAATGGCTTGGTAGTAAAGAAGAAAACGGAACTTGCTCCGATACACCCTCGTGGAATTTTTGCAAATATTTGATTGACGAAAAAGGCAATATCATAAAATTCTTTTCTAGCAAAACTGATCCAATGAGCAAAGATATTATAGAGTTGTTGTAGGTTGTAGCATTTAGCCACATGTTACACGGCATGCAGGTTAACACAATAACAATTCAACGTGCTAATAAAATAAATCCAATGGAAAACAAAAAAGACAATCCGAAGATTCTTAAAACTAAATATATACCAACTGCTGAGTTTTACAGCCAAATAATTGACAGCTTACAGGATTATTCAATTTTTACATTGGACAAAGAATTCAACATCAATAGCTGGAGTTCGGGCTCAACAAAAATATTTGGTTACGAAACAGACGAAGTTATTGGAGAATCTTTCGATATAATATTTACTGAGCAAGATCTAAAAAGCGGCGTTCCGAAAAGAGAAATTGAAACAGCTTTAAAAGATGGCAGAGCAACAGATAATAGATGGCACATTACTAAAGACAAAAGCCTGTTTTATGCTTATGGGTTGGTTTTTCCTCTCACTGGTTTTGACGGAGAAATGTTGGGTTACGTTAAAATTTTGCGCGACTTAACAGATAGGAAACAATCAGAGGATGCTATAAAAAAATATGTTGGTGAACTAGAAGATCTGAATACGCATAAAGAAAGTGTTCTGGCAATACTTTCCCACGATTTAAGAAGTCCTTTAGCCGCTATTATTGGAACTGCAAAATATTTGAAAGAAAATTTTCATAAAATGAAGCCCGAAGCGGTTCAGGAAATGCTTGACCTACTTTATAAATCATCAACCGATGAATTGGACATGTTAGACTATTTAGTAGAATGGGCAAGAATAAAATACGCTGCGGATGTATTTGCTCCAACAAAAATAAAACTTACCGAATACATTGATAAAGTTTTTGAATCTTTAAAAGAAACAGCTTCATTAAACACGATTAATCTTCATCACGAAATTGAAGCGGATACTTCTGTATTTGCCGATGGCAAAATGTTAATTTCTATCATTCAAAACATAGTTTCAAACGCGATAAAACATACCGGAAAAGGAGGAACCATAACAGTTTCCGCAAAAAGTAAAAATGACAAAATTATTGTTCAGGTTAAGGACACCGGCGCCGGCATGTCGAAAGAAATAATGGAAAAACTTTTTACACCGCAAATGAAAACTCTTTCAGAAACGAGGAAAAAAAATAAAGGAGCCGGTATCGGATTACTATTGGTAAAAGGCTTTTTAGAAAAAAATGGTGGGGAAATATGGGTAGAAAGTATTGAAGGAGAAGGTTCCTCTTTCTATTTTACATTACCAAATGAAAAACCTTTATATAAAATTGGCAGCTCAGACGAAATTATGTTTGATGAAAGTGCTTAATTCAAAGATTGATTTTTAGGGGCAATGAAATAATAAGAGCGTGTAAAACATTGTGCCCATGCGGGACTCAGCTCTGCGTTTCGCTCCGGCTAACGTAATCCTGCGGAACAATAAAAAAAACAGCCAATGGACAAATCAATAAAAACCAAGTACCCAACTTCTGAAAAATTATATCACGGTGCAAAAGCAGATCTGAAACAGGGAGACCTTATTAAACCGTGCTTTAATTCAAATTACGGAAAAAGAAATAAGGCGAAGTATATTTATTTAACTGCCACTTTGGATGCTGCAATCTGGGGGCTGAACTTGCGATAGGAGAAAGTCCAGGTAAAATTTACATAATAGAGCCGACCGGGCATTTTGAAGATGATCCGAATTTAACGGACAAGAAATTTCCCGGAAATCCAACAAAATCCTATCGTTCCTTGCATCCGCTTCGGGTTATTGGAGAAGTAAAAAATTGGCAGGGTCACAGCGTGGAACAACTCAAGACAGATAAGGTAATATTGAACGGCTTAAACAAATGGGTATTGAGGCTATAGAGGATTAAACGCTTAGAGCCTTTCGATCCTAAGGGATGGCCATCCTGACTGCAGTTTGCCACAATAAATCTAATTCCTCGGCACAAAAAAAGAGATGCTCTAAAGAACATCTCTTTTTTATTAATTTATTTAAATGGTCTACTTCACCACCGTTACTTTTCCGCTGATCTCTTTTGTTTTTCCGAATACACTTGTCAATTTAATACTCCAGATATAAACATCTTCTTTAACAGTTTCATTTCCCGGTCTTGCAAAATAAGTTCCATCCCAACCGCTATTGAAATCTTGAGTTCCAAACATTCTCTCGCCCCAACGGTCAAAAATATTTAATTCGTATTTAACTACACCGTATCCTTTAGGTTGGAAAATATCGTTCAATCCATCGTCATTAGGAGAGAAAGCATCCGGCACATAAATTCCAAAATCTTCGCCTACCACTATCGATTTTACAATTGTATCGCGGCAGCCGTTATTGCTTATTACCACTAAGGCAACAGCATATGTTCCGGCGTCCACAAATGATAAAGTGGTATTTTGTTTTGGTATTACTTGGTTCTTTAGGTGAGAGAAATTCCAACTCCAGCCCACAATGTTTGCACCGTAAGACGCGTCAATAAACTCAACCGTTTCATTAATAATTGGTTTGCTCGATTCGTAATTAAAGTCCGCAACCGGAATAGGATCTGTGCCAATTGTAAATGTTCCGGTGTTTGAACAGCCGTTAACATCGGTAAACCTGGATTTAATATCGTAATTGCCCGCGTATTTAAAACATTTGGTTACCACATTTCCGGCTGCATTGGTGCCATCGCCAAATTCCCAGAAACTGGTTTGAATACTTGAAGTGCTTTGCGGACTAAAAGTAATACACACCGGCACACAACCGTGATTTTTATCAGGTACAATATTTACTTCAGGTAATTTATTAACGATCATACTCACCATTACCTGCGCGGTACAACCTATATTATCGCTCACGGTTACGGTATACATACCCGAACTGTTTGGCAACGCGTCAGCTAATACAGGGTTTCTTAAAGTAGAAATAAATCCGTTTGGCCCTGTCCATATATAAGATGTAGCAGTTGCATCGCCCGCGGTTAAATTAATTGTTTGGTTCGTACATATTGGCGAATTAGCATTTGCCGTCGGTGTTGGCAAAGGATTAATTTTTACGTTGGTTAAAGATGTGCTTACACAACCGTTAAGGTCGGTTACGGTTACGCTGTAATTACCTTGCATGGCTTGTGTTGAGTTTGGAATAATATCTGAAGGAGAAGCCGAAACAAATCCGGCCGGACCAGCCCATGCGTAAGCCGTACCGCCCGAAGCAGAAAGGCTGATAGTTTTCGCCGCGCAAATAGTTGAACCTACCGCCGATATTACTGGTAAAGGATTTACCAATACTGAAGTAGTAACAGTTTTTGTACAATTGTTGGCATCGGTAACGGTTATAGAATAAGTTCCGTTATGGATATTGGTTGCCGAAGGTATGTTAACATTAGCGCCATTCGCGGTAAAACCGTTAGGGCCAACCCACACAAATGTGGTGCCACCGTTTGCGAAAAAGTTAACCGGCTTTAATAAACAAACAGGATTGTTACTTGTAATAGATGGTGTAGGTAAAGGATTAATTACAATTAACGCTGTTGTAACATTTGTACACGTTCCAACGGTTGCAACTAAACTGTAAGTACCGTTAGCGGCCATACTTGTATTTGGTATGTTCGGGTTTTGAGCATTGCTTGCAAATCCGTTCGGACCTGTCCAGCTATAACTAACACCACCGGTTCCGTTAAGGTTTAATCCGGCGCCAATACATATTGGGCTGTTACTTGTAATTGTAGGACTTGGTAATGGCAATACCACAACGTTTGCTACGGCTGAATTAGTACAACCCAAGGCACTGGTACCAATTACGGTGTAAGGCCCCGTCATTACTGCTTGTCCGTTTAATATTGTTGGGTTTTGAGTTCCTGATACAAAGGCGTTTGGCCCTGTCCATGCATACGTATTTGCACCACCCGATGAAAGGAAAACAGTTGTGTTTAAACAAACTGTAGAACCCAAAGCTACAACAATCGGCAATGGATTAATTACCACATTTGTTGTGATCGTATTAGTACAACCGTTGGCGTTAGTTACTGTTAAGGTATAAACACCAGCGTTAGAGTTTTGTGCTACCGAGATAACAGGGTTTTGGATCAAAGCAGAATATCCTCCAGGACCTGCCCATGCATACGACGTTCCGCCTCCGCCCATTAAATTAAGCGCTTGGTTTAAACAAACAGCACTGTTACTTGTTGCTGTTGGTACAGGTAATGGATTAATAGTTATAGAAGCCGTTGTAGAGGCTGAACAAGTTCCTGCTGTTCCAACTAAAGTATAAATTCCGCCAGCAACCAATTGAACGTTAACTATGCTTGGGTTAACCAAAGCACTTGCAAAACCATTTGGACCTGTCCAATTATAGGTACCGGCACCTGATGCTGTAAACGATAAGGTACCACCCACACAAACCGGACTATTACTTACAATATTTGGTACCGGTAATGTTAATACTAAAACATTTGCTACTGCTGTATTTGTACAGCCAAAGTTACTTGTTACAGTTACAGTATAATTACCGCTCATATTTAATTGAGCGTTAGGAATAATTGGATTTTGCAAAGGAGAAACATAACCTAACGGTCCGCTCCATGCATACGCTGTACCACCGTTGGCCGTTAAATTTATGGGTGTGTTTAAACAAACCGTTGGGCTGTTAACCGCAATTATCGGTAAAGGATTTATAACCACGTTTACTGTTGTATTTTTTGTACAACCAAACGCATTACTTACATTTAATGTATAAACTCCTGCGTTGGATGCTTGAGCAACCCCTATCAATGGGTTTTGAGCGTTAGATGCAAATCCACCCGGACCGCTCCATGTATAAGTTGTACCGCCCGCGCCCGTAAAGTTGATTGGCTGACCAACACAAACAGGACTGTTGCTTGTAGCGGTTGGTGTTGGTAATGGATTAATGGTGATAGACGCAGTTGTTACATTAGAGCAAGAACCGGCAGTACCTATTAAGGTATATATTCCGCTTGCAACCAATTGAACGTTTACAATACTTGGATTGATGAGTAAACTAACAAACCCATTTGGGCCCGACCAGTTATAAGCACCTGCCCCGCTGGCTGTAAAAGATAAAGTACCCCCAACACAAACAGGGCTGTTGCTTACAATATTTGGAGTTGGTAAAGTAATAACACTTACGTTAGCTACCGCACTTGCAGTACAACCAAACGCGCTGGTAACAATTACTGTATAGCCACCGCTCATGGTTAGTTGAGCATTAGGAATAATTGGATTTTGTACTGCCGAAACATAACCTAACGGTCCGCTCCATGCATACGCTGTGCCGCCGGTAGCCGTTAAATTTATAGGTTGCCCTACGCAAACCGTTGGGCTATTTACTACAATAACAGGTAATGGATTTACAACAACATTTACAGTTGTATTTTTTGTACAGCCAAAAGCGTTACTCACATTCAATGTATAAACTCCGGCGTTTGAAACTTGTGCAACAGCTATCAAAGGATTTTGTGCGTTGGATGCAAATCCTCCCGGACCTGTCCATGTATAAGTTGTCCCACCTGATCCGTTAAAGTTGATAGGCTGGCCAACACATACAGGGCTGTTAGCCGCGGCGGTTGGAGATGGTAATGGATTTACAACAACATTAGTGGTACCTGTACTTATACAGCCACCAAGCGTTACACTTACCGTGTAAACACCGGCATTAATGGTTTGCCCGTTAACAATAACAGGCATTTGAAGATTATTTACAAATCCAGCAGGGCCGGTCCATGAATAAGTGGTACCGGCAGTTACAGAAAGACTGATATTTGCTCCGGCGCAATAAGGGCCGGTATTTGTTGGGTTAACAACAAGCGGCGGACTAACCACCACGTTAATAGTTGCAGAAGCGGTACACCCCGAACCGTTAGTAACAGAAACTGTATAAACTCCGGACATGGTAGGCGTTGCATTCGTTCTTACCGGATTCTGCAGATTACTTACAAAAGCTCCGGGGCCCGTCCATGTGTATGTTGTAGCCGGCCCAACAGTTAAACTTAAATTTCCGCCTGCGCAAACAGGGCTATTACTTCCGGGAAGCACAACCGGTAAAGGATTAACAATGATTTGGAAAGTAACGGTACCCACACAACCAAGGGCAGAAGTGCCGGTAGTAGTATAAATGGTAGTGGCTGTTGGAGAAACTACGATAGGTGTTCCTATCAAATTTCCAACATTTGTAGTGTAGGTATTTGCTCCTGCAAGAGTAACGGTAGCACTTTGGCCGATACAGATCGCAGTTGGATTTGGTGTTGCTGTAATTGTTGGAGTTGGATTAACAGTAACCTGAACAGTTCGTGTTCCGGTGCAAGATAAACTTGTAGTACCCGATACAGTGTAAATTGTAGTTACTGCAGGAGAAACAACCACCGAAGCACCAATAAGTCCGCCGGGCTGCCAGGTATAAGTTCCGCCTATTCCTGCGCCACCTGCTGTAAGCGTTGAAGGGAAACCTGCACAAACCGCGATAGGATTTGCAACTGCAGTAATTGTTGGAGCCTGACAGCAAGTTTGGTATGTTAAAGTAATAACGGCGTTATTTACACATAAGTTTCCGGTATTGATCAATTGAATCTGATTTACACCACCGTAATTAAATCCCGGAATACCGGTAGGACAAGGAAAATTATTACAAAATGTTTGAGGCCAGCAAGCACCGCAACTGCAATTTGTACCCGGAGGTGTAGGGATACATTGAATATTTACACCATTCATAGTAACACATAAATTAGTTAAACCGCAATCTACTTTATTAACTGTGATACAAACACCTGTTACAACCTGACCGGGAATGGCAGGAGCCACAAAATTATTAATGCCTGAGTTCCACATTGGACTACCTGACCCTTGCGCACAAGCATAGTTACCCGTTAAAGGCCCGCAAATATTACACCAACCTGTTGTCCAGGTTACCGTATTGGTAATGATCGTTACTTGCGATTTTGCGCCGTTTGCAACTAAAAAGAAAAATGAAGTTACGAATACAAAATATCTGAAACTTTTGATCTCGGATAGTTTAATTAGTTTTGACGTAATAGATAAAAATTTGTTCATAATATTATTTTACTTTAGTTGTTGTTAAACCTGAAACAGAATAATGACCGAATGATTGAGGATCACTTAAAATAGAATTTATATTTACTTTTAGTTTTTCTAATCCTTTACACTCTCCAACCAAGGTAGCACCGGGCTCTAGGTATAATGATTTTGCCGTTTGGCTTTTTGAATAGATCCAACCGCTTTCTGTTTTTATAGCGTCAACCCACTCAACACGCACTTTATAATTATTTTTATTCACAAATTTTACCAGCACAACATCCTCGCTACCGCAATTTGTTCTTATCGAATATGCTTCTACTCCTTCTACTTCCATTAACCCGTCCGCCCGTAAAATTGCGCTTTGCCAGGTATTCCCTGCTACAGCGACATTGGCGCTTAAAGCCTCATTTTTTTGAATTTTTGAATTGGAAACAGATTTGTTACCCGCATTTTGGGCTTGTACCAAAATTGGTGAACTTAAACTTGCCACAACCAAAAATGCGGTTAAAGTTTTGCCAAAATTTAGAATATTCTTCATAGAGATTTTGTTTATTAACGTCCTAAATATAAGATGTTTAATAAAAAAAATCAACTCTAAAAAGGGTGAAACGGCACCTTGTTATTAACATTGGTTTTTTTTCGTCAAATGTCAGATATGAGCCGTTGAAATAGTTCCTTTTTTCGGTTAATTTTTACTTCAGTTAAACTAAAAATTTTAGTTTAAGTTGTAATAACAATCAATACTAATTTAAATGCACCAATTCACAGGACTTTTTCCTTCGTTTTTTAAATATTCGTTCGCCTTCGAAAAATGCCTACTTCCAAAAAAAGCCCCTCGCGCTAAAGGCGACGGATGCGCTGCCTGCAACACCAAATGTTTTTGCGCATTTATTAATTCGGCTTTCGCCTTGGCGTAATTGCCCCACAACATAAACACCACATGCTCCTGTTTATCCGAAATTAATTTTATTACCGCGTCGGTAAATTGTTCCCACCCCTTTTTTTGATGACTCCCCGCTTCATTTGCTCTTACAGTTAATGTTGCGTTCAGTAAAAAAACACCTTGTTTTGCCCACGATTCAAGGTTTCCTGTAATAGGAATTTCGCAGCCACAATCGCTTTTCATTTCTTTAAAAATATTCACCAGGCTTGGCGGACAACGCACCTCGTCATTTACCGAAAAACAAAAACCGTTCGCTTGTCCTGCACCATGATAGGGATCCTGCCCAAGTATAACCACTTTTATTTTATCGAACGGTGTAAAGTTAAATGCCGAAAAAATTAATTTTCCGGGAGGATAAATAAGATGAGCTTTTTTTTCTTCCACCAAAAAATTTTTCAATCCAATAAAATATTCCTTCTTAAACTCCTCTGTCAGCAAGGTTTTCCAGCTCTCGTGCATTTCGGGATCGATCATGTATTTACTTTTAAGTTAAAATGGATATTGCCTGACAAACATACAATCCCGCGGTTTCGCTTCTTAAACGTGTATCTCCTAAACTTATCGCGATAAATTTTTGTTCACTTGCCATCGCAATTTCCTCCTTTGTAAAATCACCTTCGGGGCCAATTAACACAAGTGTTGATCTGTTTTTGAATTCAAACGATCTTAGATCTTTCTTTTCTGAATCATTACAATGCGCAATTAATTTTTGATCCGCTTTATTTTTTGATAGAAATTCCTTTAACATTATCAATTCATTTATTTTCGGCATAAAGGCCTGCAGGCTTTGTTTAACGGCACTTTCAATGATCTTATTAATTCTTTCAATTTTAATTGTGGTTCGCTCAGAATTTTTACATTGCACAAACGAAATCTCGTCCACCCCAATCTCAACCGCTTTTTCAATCATCCACTCTATCCTGTCTATTTGTTTGGTTGGCGCAATAGCTAAGTGCAAATAATAGTTTCTTTTTGCCTGTGGGTTTGGTCCCGAAACTACTTCAGCTTCACATTTTTTATCGGATACAACGGTTAAAATTCCTGTATAAAAATTTCCTTTTCCGTCAATTATATGAATCTGTTCGCTCGCCTTCATTCTAAGCACCTTTGCACAATGATGACTTTCATTGGGAGTTAATCGGGCGATCTTATTTTCTATAGAAGCAATAAAAATATTCACGGCTTAAAAATACTTAAATTTGCCATAGTGAACTACCTCGCACATTCTTTTTTATCAAATAACAACGAGGGTCTCCTCATAGGTAATTTTATTGCCGATCACATTCATGGAAATAATTTTGAAAATTATTCACCCGAAATAATTGAAGGCATAAAACTTCACCGCAGAATAGATACGTTTACCGATTCGCACCCAAAATTTAAAGAAAGTAAACGTTTTTTTTATACCGATCTTGAAAAATACAGCGGTATTTTAGTAGATATTTATTTCGACCATTTTCTGGCAAAAAACTTTGAAAGCATTGCAGATATTGGGCTGAACGACTATACCAAAAATGTTTACGCGATTTACAAAAACAACGTCGCAATTTTTCCGGAATCCTCAGCCGGGTTTTTAAAATACGTTATTCAAAATAATATTTATGCTGCGTATGCAAATATTCCGGGAATTGAAAAAGTGCTGTATCATCTGTCGCACCGTATCAATCACGGCGTTTGGCTTAACAATTCGGTTGAAACTTTTTTACAGAATGAAATACAATTGCAACAAAATTTTCAAGATTTTTTTGGCGATGCAATACGGGAATTTAAATAGAGGTTACTTTTCAGGATAACCCGCATCAATCCAACACTGAACTTTGTTAAGATCGCTCGTGCCTAAAGAACCTCCTTGCGGCATATCCTTAGTGCTTACAACTCGGTTTTTAAAAGCTCCATTATCTAATACACTTTTAATACCTGCGAATGTTGCATAATTTGGATGACAACCAGGATTAGTACACTTTGAATTAATTAAGGCCTGCATATTTGAGTTGTAAGTGGAAGCCGTACCATCGCATTTTGGAACCGCGTTTTTTTTGCAGGAAATCACCGCGATAAAAAGTACCGTTAAAATTAACGCTGCCCTAACAAAAAATGTTTTCATTTCAGTTTTTAAAACCCTTAATTTGTGTTTACAAAGTTAAACCAATGGATTTTATTACCAAAGAATTACTCGATTATTGTGAAAATTTAAGTACCGCGGAACCTGAGTTGCTGAAAGAACTGAACAGGCAAACGCATTTAAAAGTTTCGCAGCCCCGCATGCTCAGCGGGCATATACAAGGCCGGTTCTTAAGCTTTTTATCCAAACTTCGTAGGCCCGCTTTTGTTTTAGAAATTGGAACTTATACCGGCTATTCGGCGCTTTGCCTTGCAGAGGGCTTAAGCGAGAATGGGAAATTAATTACCATTGATCCCAACGAAGAAACCAATCGATTTGCGCAAGAATACATCAACAGATCGGCATTTAAAACTAAAATTGAATTGATCACCGGTAATGCCCAAAACGTTTTACCTGCCTTGAATTATAAGTGGGATCTGGTTTTTATTGATGCCGATAAAAAAAATTACCCGGTGTATTTTGATCTTGTAATTGATCAAGTCAATACCGGAGGCTTGTTAATTGCCGATAATGTTTTATGGAGTGGTAAGGTTTTAGAGGAAACTAAAGATGCCGAAACACAGGCCATTCATAATTTTAATGAGAAAATAAATGCGGATAAAAGGGTTGAGAATATTTTGGCGCCCTTACGCGATGGTTTAATGCTAATGCTTAAAAATTAATATTGAACGCTTCTAAATTGGTTTTGGTCTTTCCAACTTCTCTCATTATCTATATAATAACACGCGTTTAGTGTATGTTGATAAAAAAGCTGAACTTTTTTTAACTCAGGCCGTACAACAATGTAAGACCTTGCCTATATTAGTAAAACTTTAAAACTAAAGCCCATGCAAAAAATTACACTCTTCTTTTTCAGTATTTTGTTAATGGGCATTAGCCATAATTCATTTTCGCAAGACATTAATGCAAGTGATTGTAAAACAGGCGACGTTGTTTTTATAAAAAAGAGTTTACCTCCATCTTCGCAAGTAAACGAAAAAGCCAAATTTAATTGTGCCGGAATTATTTTTGTTGAAAAAGGAAAATCAATGGTGTATTACGCCGATGAACCCTTAAAAAAATGCGAACTGAACGATTTTATAAAGCTCTCTGAAAATAGTAAATACAATATTAAACGTATGGTCGAGGCTAATTTACTTACCGAAGAAGCTATAAGCACCATGAAAATTTTTGTAAATGCAAAACTGGGTTCCGCTTATGATACAAAAGAAGAATTAACCTCCGAAAACTTTTATAATGCTGAATTTATCTGGAAAATATACAAAAACTATCTCGGCGTGTATGTTTGCGAACCTAAAGAAGTTACTGCCAGCGGATCTTCTTCAAAAAACTATTCAAACGGAGGAGGCAACAGTTTGGCCAATAAATACGTGAGCGTTAACGACATTTACAAATCCGAATTCTTTGAATAAACCCGTTATTTGTTAGATTTATAGACAGTTTTTGGCAAATTTTTCTTATTTTTATACCATCCGATATAAAATTTAAAACATGAAGACTCTCACACTAATTTCAACTTTGTTTTTGTTATCATTAACAAACGTTTCTTACGCTCAGGGAGTAAATGAGAACAATTGGCAAAATGGCGATATTGTATTTATTAAAAGTTCAAAAATATCAAATTCGCTCTCTGCAAGTGATAAAGAGAAATTTAATTGCATGGGCATTATTTTTGTTGAGAACGGTCACCCAATGGTGTATTACACGGCAGGCGAACCTTTAAAAAAAGTAAGCTTTCAGGAGTTTATAGATCTTTCCGTGGATAAAAAATATAGCATCAAATGGTTAAATGAAACCGGGGTTATAAACGAAGATGTTATAAAAACAATGCGAAGCTATGCAACCGCTAAACTCGGCACTAAATACGATGATAAAGAGAATTTAAACAGCGAAGAGTTATATAACGCAGAATTTATCTGGAAAATTTACAAAACCACCATTGGCACTTATCTTTGCCAGCCCAAAGAAAAAGACGAAGAAGCAGCTAAAAAAAATCCAACCAAATATTTAGATACTAAATACGTAAGCGTAAAGGATATTTATAAATCTGAACTTTTGGAGTAAGGTTTCGTCCGTTAATTTTCTCTTTCCATTTTCTTTCCTATTTTTATCAACCTGAAACTCTCGGTAATTTTTCCTATTTTTAAACTTTAGAAATTATTTTTACTATGGACTTAGAAGTTAATAAGAACGACGATAAAATGCGTTTGCTCATTAGTCAGATGGAGCAGCGTTTACAAAAAGTTTATTTAGGCGGAGGAAAAGCGCGTATTGACAAATTGCACGAGCAAGGCAAAATGACCGCTCGTGAACG
>JANYBY010000227.1 GCA_025360565.1 Bacteroidota bacterium | reverse complement strand
TTACTAATGGTTGTTGAATGTAGCGTCTCCAGCCATCTGGACCATAAAATTGATTTGAAACAGCCATTAAAGAACCTGTGCGAGCTACCTGATACCCGCCAAAAATGTTATTTGAGGGCGAGCGCACACCTAGAGCAGTAGTAAATAATCCCCAATCACCTGCTTTTAAAGAGTCCCAGGGAGGCGCTACCCAGATATAATCAAGTGTTGAGGGTGGATTAAAGTTAACAGTATTTTCAAAACTTGGATTTTGCACATAATTTACTTGCGCCTTGGTGCTTGCAAACAAAAGGCAAAAAACAAAAGGTAAAAGCCGGGCTTTTTTAAACTTACTATTCAAAAATAAATTTTTCACTCAAAATAAAGATACAATTATTCCTTTCAAAACCAAAAAAGCCCCGATAAAAATTACCGGGGCTTTTGTAAATATTAAATTTTAGAATTAGTTCTTTTTTGTAGAAGCGCCTGGCTGTGCCTGGATAGTGCTTTTTTCTTCCTTAGGAGCATCCTTTTTTGGGCTTGTTCCACCGGGTAATCCTTTTTCGTTAATTGCCATACGCGTTCCGCTTTTTTTAACCGGCGTAGTTGTTTCTGTTGGAGGGCTGGTGGTAGTTACTGTGCTTACTGTTCCGTCAGAATTTACAACTGTTGAAGATGTTACTTTTCCGCCGGTTGCGCCCGGTTGAGTAGTTGTAGCCTGCTGCGCTTTTGATACAATTGAAAATAAAGCAACAAGCGATAAGGTTAAAATAGTTTTTTTCATTTGGTTAAGGTTAATTTTAAAATAAAGGTAAAACTAATTTTCATTAAAAAAATGATTCGGCCCATTTTAATGAATTTTATGAGAAAAGTGAAGTTTAGGATCAGCAGAGAACTTGAGGACTTCTGAATCTTCCTTTGCCGCAGATTCCGCAGATTACCACAGATTAAGGAACGCAGATTGATTTTTAATTGATCGGTGAAAAAAATCTGCGTAAATCCATGAAATCTGTGGCAAAAAATGGCGTTTCTTTTAGGTAAAAACAACGCTTCAGGAGATGCTGAAATAAATTCAGCATGACGGTTAGGCTTTTGAGACAGCCTCTAAATAGGCCTATTTTATATTAGCAACGAGCCTAACCCTGGATCTTAAGGTATTTTGTGGTTCGCGAGGGGTCAACATACATCAGCGTTTCAACGGCTTTGGTTTTTTCTTCGGGTAAACCGCCTTTAAATATATTTACAAGCTCATCCACCTTTGCATTAAAAAACAATTGCATGTTAAACGAAGCGGGCCTTGTTACATAAACAGGTTTTAAAAGGTCTAGGGCTAATAAAATGTTTGCTCTCCCTTCCTCCGGTTTTTCCCACATAATATCCAGGCCGTTCATGTTGTATTGGTACATGCAGTTCCTAATCCCTAAAAATACAGGTTGCAAAGTGTTTTCAACCAGCCAATACCTGTTCTTATTGGTTTCGCTGCTTCTCCACCCTTTTTCTGAAGCTGATTGGGCGTTGTTTACAATGTTTTGCGCTTTTTGCCAATACGGTGTGCCACCCAACGACGCAAACGAATCGTAATCAACCGCCAAAATAACATACGCGTAATAAGCTAAAACGGAAGTAAGGTTATTTTGAAAACTATTTTCATTAAAATCAAGTGTGGTGAATTGTTGAAATTTAAATTCAAAATTATCGTCTTCATAATTAAAAACAGGCGTACGTATTGAAGTTTTGTAAATTGGCCTTTCGCTTTGAACTTGAATGGAAGCGGAATAAACATCGGGATCGGCCTTTGATTTTAAAATGATAAGGATGGAACAATCAATTTTTTCTTGCGAAGTAAATGTTTCGTTGGTCCATTTTTTGTTATTCATAAATTCAAAAATAGATTTCTGCATCTGGTCTATCACCTGCTTTTCAACAGTACCCTGAATTTGGTCTCTGTTAATGGTAATGGCGCAGTTTAATTCTTGCGCATGAGCAAACGAACTAAAAATAAATCCTAAAAAAATTATAAGGTATTTCATTTTAAAAATTCAATAATGTAATTTACAATATCGTTTGCTACTTCTTGCTTGTTCTTTAACTCAAAATTAGTGATTTTATTGTGTTTGTCTATAATGCTTATTTTATTGTTATCGCCTCCAAAACCACTGCCTTTTTCGGCGGCAGAATTGGCAATAATTAGGTCGAGATTTTTGTTTTTTAGCTTTTCTTTGGCATACTCAATAATATTATCGGTTTCAAGGGCAAAACCGACTAAACATTGTGTTTTTTTTAACTTGCCCAGTTCCAAAAGTATATCTTTTGTTTTTACAAGGTTCAGGTTTATTGATTCCCCTGTTTTTTTTATTTTTTTTACCGAAACCTCAGCCGGCTTGTAATCGGCCACCGCTGCTGAACAAACTGCAATATGGCATATAGCGAACTGCTGCACGCAGGCATTAAACATTTGCTCGGCCGATTCAACATGAATAATGTTTATGGCTTTGTTGGCTGTTGTTACATTACCCGGACCTAAAACCAAGGTAACCCCTGCGCCTTGTGCGGCAAAGCTTTCGGCTATAGCCATGCCCATTTTACCGCTACTACGGTTGCCAATGAATCTTACAGGGTCAATTGCTTCGTAGGTTGGGCCGGCATTTACCATTACTTTTTTTTCACTTAAAGGAAGACTTGAATTGAAATAGCTTTTTAAAAAAGCGATTATGTTTTCGGGCTCGGCCATACGCCCCTCGCCTACCAGGCCGCTTGCCAGCTCACCGGTTTCAGCAGGAATAATAATATTACCGAAGGAACTTATTTTTTCGAGATTTTGTTTTGTGGTTGGGTGCTTGTACATATCCAGATCCATTGCCGGGGCAACAAAGGTTTTTGTTTTGGCGGATAAATAAACAGACAATAAAATATTATCATTTAATCCCGCGGCCATTTTTGCAAGGGTATTGGCTGTTAAAGGGGCTATCAGCATAAAGTCGGCCCACTCGGCTAGTGCAACATGGTTGTGCCAATTATTGTTGGCATCAAAAAAATCTATTAAAACTTCATTTTTGCTAAGTACCGAAAGGGTTTGCGGGGTAACAAATTCGCAAGCGCTTTTGGTCATTACCACTTTAACCTCAGCGCCCTCTTTTACCAATAACCTGATTAAAGAAGCGCATTTGTAAGCCGCAATTCCGCCCGAGATCCCTAATACTATTTTTTTATTGTTAAACATCCGTTTTTTGCCATGAAGACTCCAAGGCACCAAGTTACACAAAGTTATTTTATTTTTCCTTTGCGACCCTTTGTGATTTTGTGCCTTCGTGGCAAAAAGGTATTAAAGCAAAAAGGCAGTAAAGCTAATGCTCACTGCCTTTTAAATATTTTTTAAAAGCCTTATTCAGG
Source organism: Bacteroidota bacterium (assembly GCA_025360565.1). Classification (GTDB taxonomy): domain Bacteria; phylum Bacteroidota; class Bacteroidia; order B-17B0; family Aurantibacillaceae; genus Aurantibacillus. The sequence goes on along the minus strand of JANYBY010000227.1, from coordinate 7,046 downwards.
ATTTTTAGTAGGATTACGGTAATATACCTTGTCTTCTAAAAATTCTTGAATAGAGATCAATGATGGCTTAGGTAACTTTTCGTAATGTTTAGAAATTTCAATTTGCTCACGGTTCTCAAACACTTCTTCGAGGTTATCGGTATGGCTGCTGAATTCCTGCAATTTACCTGATAATTCCTCTTTAATTTCGGTGCTTATCTGGTTAGCACGTTTGCTCATAATAGCAACTGCCTCGTAAATATTTCCGGTTGTCCCGTCAAACCTGCGAATATCGCGAGTTGCAATGCTCTGCTCTGCGTTAGTTTTCTTAAAATCCATCTTATTATAATTTATCTTTTAACTTTTTGCAGCTGTTATAGATCGATTCTGCGCGGCTAAGATACGTACTTTTGGGGTATAAATCTACAAATTTCACATAATTTTCTATTGCCCCATCCAATCGCTCTCCCTTTTTGGCCTGAATACTGTTTTCTGCCAGCTGGAAATACGAATCTATCAATAAATAATAGATCTCTTCGGTATACAAAGATGAGGGGTAATCTTTAATAAACCCTTTGGTAGATACAATCGCGGCCTTCCAATCGCTCAGTTTATAATAATTCTTCACTATCTCATATTCCTTTCTTTCCAGTTTATTCCTCAATTTATCAATTAACAGGTTGCAGGTATCAATACGTTTACTTTCAGGGTAAGCATCCAAAAAAGATTGATATTCTTTGATCGCATTCTTGGTGCTTGTTTGATCCAATTTATAATTAGCCGAGGTTAAAAAATAACAGTACGCGTTCATAAAATAACATTCTTCGGCATGCTCGCTTGCGGGAAACTGATGTGTGAAATTTTTAAAATGATATTGGCCAAGCAAATAATCTCCTAAATTATATTCGCTCCAGGTATAGTAATAATAAACTGTTTCGGCTTTTGGCGTGCCTTTAACAACGGGAATAAGTTCCTCGTATAATTGCGAAGATTTTAAATACTGCTCCTTATCAAAATACTCTTTTGCTCTAGTTAATTTTAATTCGAAGTCGGTGCTTTTTACCAATTTATTAAATCCATCGCAAGCCGATAAAGCAAAAATTACCAAGCAGAATAAAGTTATTTTAAAAAAAGTTTTCAATTAACGCAAAAATACACTTTTTGAAACAATCGGGGGGTTAAAATTTGGTAAATGCATTAAGAACCGGATTAAAAAATCCTGATGTTATAAGCCGGTCGACTAAAAACGTTTGCTCAATTAAGCCCTAATAGGTTTAACTTTTTCCGTTTTGTTCAAACATTTTATCTTAATCACAATTAATTTAATTTAATTTTACGGCAACTAATGAGTCACTTTTTAGAAGAATTAAATAGCGCGCAAAAGGCCGCGGCCATGGCCACCGATGGCCCTATTATGATCATTGCGGGGGCAGGTTCGGGCAAAACAAGAGTTTTAATGTATCGCATTGCCCATATAATGGAAAAGGGCAACGATGCGTTTAATATTTTAGCCCTTACGTTTACCAATAAAGCGGCTCGCGAAATGAAAAACAGGATCGCTAAAATTGTTGGCGAGAAAGAAGCGAAAAATTTATGGATGGGAACGTTTCATAGTATTTTCGCGAAAATTTTGCGCATTGAAGCAGATAAGATCGGTTACCCGAACAACTTTACAATTTACGATACTGAAGATAGTAAAAGTGTGATAAAAGAAATTTTAAAACAATTTAATTTAGACGATAAAATTTATAAACCCTCTTTGGTTTTAAACAGAATAAGCGATGCCAAAAATAAATTGATCTCGGCGCAAGCTTATTTAAATAACCCGGTAACTCAGCAGGAAGACCGAAGCAGCCGCAAACCTTTACTTGGTGAGGTCTATCTCGCCTATCAAAAAAGAAATTTTAAAGCGGGTGCAATGGATTTTGATGATCTGCTCTATCAAACAAATATTTTATTACGCGATTTTCCTCAAGTACTTTTAAAATACCAAAATAAATTCCGGTATATTTTGGTGGATGAGTACCAGGATACAAATTTTTCGCAATACGTTATCATTAAACAATTGGCGGCGCGTTTTCTGAATATTTGTGTGGTGGGTGATGACGCGCAGAGTATTTACGGTTTCAGGGGCGCTAATATTCAAAATATTTTAAATTTCGAAAAAGATTATCCCGATCTGCAAACCTTTAAACTCGAGCAAAATTACCGCAGCACAAAAACAATTGTGGAAGCCGCCAATCAGATCATTTCAAACAATAAAGATCAGTTTAAAAAACACGTTTTTACCGATAATGAAGAAGGGCAAAAAATAAAAGTAATAAAGGCAAATACCGATAATGAAGAAGGGCAAAAAATTGTCAATCACATTTTCGAAACACGCATGCAAAACCAAGTGATGAACAGTGATTTTGCTATTTTATATCGTACAAATGCTCAGTCACGTTCTTTTGAAGAATCGTTAAGGCGCTTAAATATTCCATATAGAATTTATGGCGGTGTAAGTTTTTATCAGCGCAAAGAGGTTAAGGATGTGCTTTCCTATTTCCGCTTAACCATTAATAATAACGACGACGAAAGTTTAAAACGCATTATTAATTATCCTGCAAGGGGCATTGGACAAACAACTATTGATAAATTAAGTGTTGCCGCGGCAGAGCATGATATTAGCATTTTTACAGTTATAAGTAATTTGAAAGATTTCAATGGGTCAACCTCATCCGTAACAAGTTTGGGAATTAATGCCGGCATATCCGCCAAAATAAGCGATTTTGTAGCACAAATAAAATCCTATTCATTTACACTTGCCTACAAAGATGCCTTTGAATTGGCCAATCACATTGCCGTAAACAGCGGCATTGTTCGGGAATTGTATTCAGATAAAACGCCCGAAGGAGTGGGCAGATATGAAAATGTTCAGGAATTATTGAACGGAATAAAAGATTTTGTAGAAACAGAACGTACACCACAGGAAGATGAATTAAACGATTTTATAAAAACCACGCTTACAAAAAACGAAGCCGATCTGCTTTCGGAAACAAACGAAGCAAGTTTAAAAACATTGGACGAGTTTATGCAGGAAATTACCCTGTTAACGGATGTAGATAAGGATAGTAAAGATGATCAGAATGCGGATAAAGTAAGTTTAATGACTGTGCACGCCGCAAAAGGATTAGAGTTTAAATATGTTTATGTTGTAGGGTTGGAAGAAAATTTGTTTCCATCACAACTATCCCTAAACAGCCGGAGCGATTTGGAGGAAGAACGTCGTTTATTTTATGTAGCTGTTACCAGAGCCGAAAAGCAGGCTACACTAAGCTTTGCTACCACCCGTTACCGTTTTGGAAATTTAATTTATTGCGAACCAAGCCGTTTTATTGATGAAATTGACGAGAAGTTTATTGATCTGCCCGAAGAAACCCAATCAGCCGGTTTTAGCGATAATTTTTTTGATAAATTCAGGAACGATTACAGCGATCCTTCAAAAAAAGGCGATACAAAAAGTGATACTACTAAAACGGCTATAAATTTTAACCCGCCTAATAAAAAACTAATTAGCTTAAGGTCAAAAGCCATTTTGTCTAATTCCGCGCCTATTGATTATGCAGTAAACCAATCCTTAAAACAGGATGATTTGGTGAGTCATGAAAAGTTTGGTACCGGTAAGATCGTTTCGCTCGAAGGTATGTGGCCCGAAACAAAGGCGCTTATTCAATTTGAGGGTATTGGGAACAAGAATTTATTGTTAAAATTTGCCCGACTGGCCAAAATTTCTGCTTAAAAATAGTTTTCAACCCAACCAACCTTTTAACAAACAAATCCGTAATAGATTATAAGAGGGCTATTTTTATAAATTTAATCGTCTAAAAACCGCAAATTTGAAGGAAATTAAAATAACTAACAGTTTATCAACAAAAGTGGCAATGCTGTTACAGTTATTGAAGGCGTATATTCGGTTAGTGAACCGTAATACTTTAATGTTAAATAGTTATATATTTGCTTAAAATTGTTGCATCAAATAAAAATTACCAAACAAAACCATATGAATAAATTAAATTTACTTTTTTTGTCATGTTTATTAAGTTTCTGCTCTTTTTCACAAGTGCTCAAACAAGATCCTAATGAGCAATGCGGAACACCGGTTCCCCCTCAACAATGGGATGAATGGTTCAATAAAGAAGTTGTAAAATATAAGGAAGGCTTAAAGGCAAATGCCGCTAAGGGCAAAATGACCACCTATACCATTCCTATAATTGTGCACATTATACACGCTGGTGAAGCGGTTGGTACCTACCCAAACATTTCGCAAGCACAGGTTAATTCTCAATTAACCGAACTTAATGCCGATTTTGCAGGAACAGCTAACCAATACGGGAACACAACACCCGCGGCATTTTTACCTTTAATTGCCAATACAGGTATTCAATTTTGTTTGGCAACCACCAATCCTACCGGCGGTATTTTAGCTCAGCCCGGAATTGACAGGATAAATTATACAGTGGTGCCAACAGCAACAAACCCGGCTACCACAAACGCAATAAATACTATCACGAACAACTTTAACAATATTATTAAGCCTGCAACAATCTGGGATCCCACTAAATATTTCAATGTTTGGATCTCGGCTAAATCAGCTGACTCAGGTCTTTTGGGTTATGCAACTTTCCCGGGCGGAACAGGGTTAACCGGCATCATCAACACTTTCACTGGTAGCGCAACTACCGATGGTTGCTGGGTTTATGCAAAATGTTTTGGAACTACAGGAACACTTTATACGCCCGATTATGATAAAGGCCGTACACTTGCGCACGAAGCCGGCCACTGGTTAGGCTTACGCCACATGTGGGGCGACGGAAATTGCTTAACCGATTATTGCAACGATACTCCTTGGGCAAAAAACCCGAACAACGCTTGTCCATCGCAACCGGCAAACGTTAACCTTTGCGGGGTCGGTATGAGTCCTAATGGAGAAATGACTATGGATTTTATGGATTATGTATATCAATCATGTATGTACATGTTTACTCCTGATCAAGCAATACGTATGCAAACAGCAATGAGTCAAGGCACTTATCGCAATTTATTGGGAACTCATGGATTATGTTCAATAGGTCCCCCTCCTGCTCCGGGCCCGGCTGTAGCTGATTTCACCTTATTATCGCAGCCATGTGTAAATGGCGTATTTACACCAAGCAATACTTCATCAGGCGGTCCGGCGCCAACATTTACCTGGACTTCCGCACCATCGGCTTCATTTAACCCAAGCCCTTTTGTGGCAAGCCCTGCAATTACATTTACCGCGCCGGGTACTTACACTTTAATTTTAACTGCTTCAAATACGGTTGCAACTTCTTCAGCAACACAAATTGTTATTAACGTTTCAACATGCCCTAAACCGCCGGTTTGTCTTGATACTTTAAGTCAAATAAAAGTATCCATGGCAGATACATTGGCCGCATATATTTCTCCAACAAGTAGCATTACATCAGGTTGCCAAAGCGGGTGGACAGGGTTTTTAGTTGGTACTAATTGTTATAAAGATAAAGAAGTTGCACAATTTTATCCTTCAGGTTCGTATAGCGATACACCTTTACCTCAAGTAAACAGTGTGCGCGTTTTATTTGATTCAATTGGTACAAAATATGTAGGTGCCGGAAGCACACAAATAATTTGTAAGCTATATGGTGGTACGCCGGGCGCAGGTCCTGGCTCTATGATTGGCCAATACAGCGTTCCAATTAGTTCTATTTGCGCAACAACCCACACCAACCGTGTATACAATTGTGGCGATACAGGTTATGTTTTTCCGATAAAAAGAATTATACCATTTGTATTTAACTTTGCAGCGCCTGTAATTATTCCAACAAGTGGTTTCTTTGCATCTGTTCAAGAACCTTATTTTGCTCCTTCAGATTCGATCAGGATATTTTCTGATACGAAAACGAATTTACACAACGATTCAAGCGCATGGATGTTAGTGCAGGCAAACAATTGGAGAACCTATAAATATCAGCGTAATGCAAAAATTCAATTGGCTATTATACCTCAAATAACCTGCCGTCCGGTTGTCGGAATTCAAGAAATTTCAGGTTTTAAAGCAAATATCGAGATCATGCCAAATCCAAGTTCAGGTATTTTCAATTTGATCTGTACTTTCCCTGATCAACAAAAGATCAATGTAAAACTGCATAATTATATTGGCCAGCAAATATCATCTACTGATTTTGGAAACGTTCAAAACAACGCGTTTGAAATTGACTTGAGTAGCAAGGCAGACGGTGTCTATTTTATTACTATATCAAATGGTATTGAAAAAGTGACAAAAAAATTAATTATATCGCATTAAAACTTTTGTAAGATTATAAAAAGGGTTCAGAAATATTTCTGAACCCTTTTAAAAAACCGACATTTGTTTTTTTACGTACGTAATTTAAACATAATTATTAAGGCTAGCCTATTTTAAAATGAAAACGACAATCTTCACACTATCACTTGTTCTCCTATTTTTATCATGTCAGGATAGTGTTGTTAAAAACAAAGAGGAAATAATTAATCAGTTAAAGCTTGATAGCATTAGCCAGGATAAAACGGTTGTTGAAAAAGACAGCTTGCAGGGTAATGTAAAACTGATCAAATTAGATACTTATAAAGCTCAGGATAAATTCGGCGAAATTGTTCAGGGTTCAAGAACCGATAAACCCTATGATCGTTATTTAAACAAGTACGATGATCGTGGAAATATTTTAGAAGAATATATTTTTGATTCGGATGGTGACTTAAACAGTAAAGTTGTTTTTAAGTACGATCAGAAAGGAAATTTATCAGAAAAAAAATCTTATAAATCTGATGGAGGATTGGATTTTAAATACACCCGTAAATACGACGGAAAAGGTAATGTGATCGAAGAAAATAAATTGTTCGCTAACGGAAGTTCAGATTTTAAATATACTTTTAAATACGATGAAAAGGGAAACCAAATTGAGTTTTGTAAATACGATGGCGACGGAAATTTTGTTGGTAAATTTACCCGCAAATACGATGAAAAAGGTAATTTGATTGAAAAAAAC
>JANYBY010000033.1 GCA_025360565.1 Bacteroidota bacterium | reverse complement strand
GGTGCTATCGGCGGCGGCAATAAGAAGTACATCCCCTGCTAAATCCTCCCCGAGGGGGAGGACTTTTTTACCTTCTGCCGGTTCCGCCGCCGGTACGTATTCCATCCAATAAAAATCGCCGGCCACAATATCTTTTGGTTTGTACAACACAAAGTTATCGGGAAGTAGCTCATCAATATTTTGTTGTGTTGGCAAAATGGCATCTTGCAAACGTTTGGCGTAATTAATAGAATCTAATATTTCGGTTTGTTTTTCTTCAATAATATGTTTTTGTTCTTTTATTTCGGTGTTTTGTTGGCCCAATAAAACATTGGCCTGTTGCTGTACCCTAAAACCGCGGTAAATAAAATAAGCCAGCAGGGCTACTAATAATAAGCCAATACTAACACCTATGGTAACGGCGCGGTGTTTTTCGCCTTCGGCTTTTAATAATTTGTTTTCTGTTTCTTTTTTTTCGGAATCGTACTTGGTGCTCATTTCAAAAAACTGTTTATCGCGGGTTTGTTTTATTAATGAATCTTTTGCCGCGGCCGAAAGCTGAAAATACTCAAATGCTTTTTCAATATTATTTTGTTCTTTATAAATTTCTGAAAGGGTGGCGTACACTTCCTGCAACTTTTCAAAATCTTTTACCTCTTTGCCAACCAATATGCTGCTATCAATATAAGTAATGGCATTTTTATATTCTTTTTGGTCTTTGTAAACAAGGGCAATGTTGTGGAAGGCGGCAATGATATCGTTTTTTAATTTTTCCTTTTTGCTGTATTCCAAAAAAATTCTAAAGTTCTTTAAAGCTTCTTCATATTTGCCAAGCTCCTGATTTATCACTGCTACATTGTTTAACCCTTCCATTATTCTGGACATATTATTTATCTCCAGGTTAATTTTTAAGGATTCATTAAAATAATAAAGCGCTTTTATTTTGTCTTTTTGAGAATAATATAATGAACCAAGGTGGGTGAAAACCTGCGCTTCTAGGTCTTTATCTTTATTTTCTTTACAAAAGTTAAGAGCTGAATTGTACTGATCTAATGCCTTGTTAAATAGGTTTTGTAATTCATACACAACACCAATATTGATCATTGGTTGAGTTTGACCCCTTCTGTTGTTTTCAGTTTCACAAATTTTTTCCGCTTCAATGTACTTGTCTATTGCCTTGGTATATTCTCCTTTTTGAAGAAAAATATTACCGATATTTGTTAAAATTATTGCTTCGTTTATTTTATACCTTTCTTTTTTTGCCAGTATTAATCCCTGTTGCCCGTATTTCATTGCGGAGTCAGTGTTTGAATACACATATCCATCGCATAATTTATTTAAAATTTCTATTTTCTGAATTCCTTTTGTCTCCTTTAAAAGGTACTTTAATGAATCTAAATTGGAAGCCTTGACAATTTTGAAATTAAAGAGGAAAAGAAAAAGAGAAAATATGCTGAGCTTTAATTTCATATATGAAGTCTAATTTTAGGTATAAATTCTTGAAAATTCAAAAAAAACACAATATATTGTGGTATAATTAAATGATATATTAACCTATCCGCCTGAGCTAAAGCTATGGCTGATACAAAAACAAAACACTATGGCAAGAGGAATTATCGTTGCAAAACCAGGAAGCGGCACTGCAGGAAGAATTATGGTAACCGATCCATCAGGCGGGGCCGATGGCACAGGAGGAACAACCACCACCACAACAACAGGTGCTGATGGTACAACTTCCACCACAACAGCACCGCCTCCGGCAGCCCTATCGGTTGGTAAATCGATTAGTTTTACCGAAAACTGTACTGCTAATTTGGGCGATGTAATAAATTTTAATATTGATGCCAACGGAAACGGTGCAGGCATTTCGGTTTTTAAAGCGGGCCGGTTTATTGGCACTGATACCAAAGGTAATATTACCATTAACGCAGGCGAATCGGTTTTACTTGCCGCGCACCTTGATGGTAAAGTAATAATAAACGGCGGTATGTTTACCGTTAACGATGGCTCGCAGGTTGATGGAAAAGTAGATGCCAGCGGCGATGGCGCTTACGTTTTTATTAGCGGCAGCCGCTTTGATGCTAAAATAGCCGTTAACGGCGCCAGTTATTTGGGCATACAAAATTCTACCGTTGAAGGGGCTGTTGTTTCGAACAACAATATTTTTGCTGCAATAATAAATACAACAATTAATGGCAGAATTAATGCCGATAACGCCAAACAATTAATAGTACAAAATTGTAAGGTTGATGGTAAAGTTTCTTCTAACGGGGGCGCCTATACATCGGTAAGCGGTTGTACCATTGGTGGCAAGTTAGAGGTTGTAAATGTTACCACCTGCGCCTGCTCAAACAACACAAGCTGCAAAACAAATACACCGGGTTGCACAGCCTAATTTTTTAAACTAATTTTTAGATCCGTATCGGGAAACCGCTGCGGATTTTTTTATGAAGACCTTCAAGGTTTTCGGGATGATGTTGAAAAACCTTGAAGGTCTTTGGGAGCTAATGTTTCGGAGGGCGGGAAAAATAAAAAACTAAAGAGTTATTCGTTTTATTATCGGGTAACCCCTTTTATTATTGATAACAGTATAATAATTAATATAAATACTGTACCACAAATGAAATGGTTTTTTAAATAATTATTTCTGGTTTTTCTGCGGTCCAAGACTAATGCAATAATAAAGTGTGCAACCAGCATTATTGGCGAGAGAATAATAATTAATTTGTCCCAAATGCCCATTGTGGAAGTATTAACATCGATGGTTAATATTATAACGGTAAAAGTTATAAACACCAATGCAGATCAGTTATAACCCACTGCGTATTTAAATCTATCAAATTTAGAGGCATCATCTGCTGTACTTATGCTTAAGTTTTTATAATACACTCTATTTGTTTTTGCTAAAAAAATTCTTAATGCAACAATGTAAAATATTAATGGAATAAGTGGAAAAAGAAAAGAAATAAATCCTCCCCAATTAACATCGGAATTTTGCACTAAACTTAAATAAATACGAGTCACTAAAAAAACACCGTACAATAAATTAATTGCAATATATACTACCAAAATATACCAAGCCGCTTTAACATTTTTATAAATTAAAAAGGCTATAATAGCGACTAATATAAAATACAAGAAAATAGAAGGTAAAACAAAAAAGATAACAGATATAGGGAATAAAATATTCAGAGCAAGTTCGATGCCAAAGAATATTAAAACCTTAACTAACATTTGTTGGCTAAATTTATTGGGCTTTATTTTAAACATTGTTCATTTAATTATTACGTTTAGGTTCTCTGACTCTAAGAATTTAAATTTGCTCTTAAAATCCAATATCTATTTCGCCAATCTAAAATAAAGGGAACTAATCCAATCAAAATATAAAGCGCTCCGTTATTTCCTGTTAACAAACCATCAAAATCATCATATATTATCCTTCTTAGTGAAGCAATGGTTAAAACTACATCGGATAGAATGATTATTCTAAAAACAGATTGATTAATGTATTGGTATCTAAAAACTATTGAAGAGGTAAATGCAATTATAATAATTACAGGAACGGCATCGTTTCTGTAGTCTGGGTTGAAAGCTAGCTGAAAAAGAGCTATAACCCCATAAATA
>JANYBY010000016.1 GCA_025360565.1 Bacteroidota bacterium | reverse complement strand
TTTCATTTTGATAAAGTTACAAAATAATAATGCCAAAAGCGATTGTGTCTTAGTTTAGTATTTAAACCCCTGTTTTTCTAAATGTAAAGCCCATCCCTTTGGGTAGATTTAATATGGATGAATTTCTTTCCACAATCCCTTCCAAAATCCAATTATTTTGCTATTTTTGCACTTCAAAATTTAAAAAATGAAGATCTTAGTTGCAATAAGCAATGTACCCGATACCACCACCAAAATTCAGTTTACGGATGGTGATACAAAATTTAACGCTGCGGGCGTAACTTTTGTTATCAATCCTTACGATGAATGGTATGCCCTTGTGCGCGCTTTAGAAATTAAAGAAGCAAATATTGCCGAAAAAGTTACCCTTATTCACGTTGGGTTATTGGAGAGCGAAGCCACCATCCGTAAAGGATTGGCTTTAGGGGCTGATGATGCGGTAAGGATTGATGCTGAAAGTCCCGATGCTTTTTTTGTGGCCGAGAATATTGCCAATTACGCCAAAGCAAATGGCTACGATCTTATTTTGGTTGGAAAAGAAACTATTAATTATAACGGATCTTCTGTAGGCGCAATGATAGCGGGGGTTTTAGACCTTCCGTTTGTATCTCTTGCAACCAAATTAGATATTGCCGGAAACAAAGCCACTCTCGAAAACGAGATAGATGGCGGAACGCAGGTGGTTGAATGCGACTTGCCCCTTGTGGTAAGCTGCGCAAAAGGCATGGCCGAACAACGCATACCAAATATGCGCGGTATTATGGCCGCACGCACAAAACCTTTAACCGTTGTTGCGGCTACTTCAAGTAACCCTTTAACGTCAATTAAATCATACAAATTAAATCCGGGACGTACAACCGCAAAAATGTTCACCGAAGATAATTTGGATGAACTGGTTGGTTTGCTGCATACGGAAGCGAAGGTTATTTAATTGTAGAGTTATTGAATTGTAGAATTGTAGAATGGAAAAAGAACAAAAAATAAATACGGATTTTGCTGATGCTTTTAAATTAAGAACTAAAAAGCAATGCGTTGCCATTATTAAATTTTTGAGAACAATTGAATCCAATCAGGAAATGTATGTTATAAAAAATCAATTAATAAAATCAGCAACCTCAACGGCGGCTAATTACAGAGCCACTTGCAGGGCAAAGTCGAAAGCTGATTTTATTTCAAAATTGGGAATTGTACATGAAGAATCGGACGAAACATGTTTTTGGCTTGAAATTTTAATTGATTTAGATTACAAATCGCCTGAACTTGAAAAATTATTAAAAGAAAGTGACGAAATATTAAAAATTGTAGCAAAGTCAATTTCAACTTCAAGAGCAAATAGGTAACAAAATAAATAAAATGGCTATTATTCTACAAATCAAAAATTCTACAACTCTAAAATTATCAAGGTTGATAAATAATACAACCCCATTCTACAAATCAAAAATTCTAAAATTCTAAAATTCTAAAATTAAATGATACTAGTCTATACAGAAATAAATAAAGGTCGCGTAAAAAAAGCATCGTTAGAGTGTATCAATTACGCTGCTAAAATTGCTGAATTAACAGGCTCTAAAGTTACAGCCCTGGTTAATAACGCCGATGCCGCTCAATTGGAAGAGATCGGAAAAGCAGGTGCATCAAAAATTTTATCTATTAAAAATGATTCGCTAAAAGATAATATGCTCATCAGCGCAGCGGTTGAACAAGCTGCAAAGGCCGAAGGCGCCAAAGTAATTATTTTTGCTTTCGATATTGTTGGCAAAGCAGTTGCCCCTCGTTTAGCTGCAAAATTAAAAGCGGGCTTGGTTGCGGGCGCGGTTGATTATCCCGCCGTTAGCGGAAGTGCTTTAGAAGTAAAGAAAAATGTTTTCTCGGGCAAAGCCACCGCATTATACAGCATTAACAGCGATGTAAAAATAATTTCGCTTTTACCAAATAGTTTTCCGGTAATGTTAGCAGACAACAAAGCAACAGTATCTGATTTTTCGGTTGATCTTTCATCTGTAAAATCAAGGATCACCGTTAAAGAAACTAAAACAAACGATGTAAGCGGCATGGTTCCATTACCTGAAGCTGAATTAGTTGTAAGTGCGGGCCGCGGTTTAAAAGGCCCTGAAAACTGGGGAATTATTGAAGATCTTGCAAAATCACTTGGTGCAACTACCGCCTGTTCGCGCCCGGTGGCAGATATGCACTGGCGTCCGCATCACGAGCATGTTGGGCAAACAGGTGTTGCTATTCGTCCTAACTTATACATTGCCATTGGCATTTCGGGCGCAATACAGCATTTAGCAGGTGTTAACGGCAGTAAGACGATAGTTGTGATCAATAACGATAAAGAAGCCCCGTTTTTTAAATCGGCCGATTATGGCGTGGTTGGCGATGCTTTTAGCATTGTTCCTAAATTAACCGAAGCTGTTAAAAAGTTTAAGGCTAATCAAAACTAAACGATTTTTTGCTTAAATTAGATATTGATTAAATGAAAAAAGTACGCCTGGAAATTGTTGGCCTTTCATACAGCCAGACTCAAAGCGGAGCCTATGCCCTTGTTTTGGGCGAAAGCGCCGGTACCAGACGGTTACCCATTATTATTGGCGGTTTTGAGGCGCAAGCCATAGCTATTGAACTGGAAAAAATGAGCCCCAGCCGCCCCCTCACCCACGATCTGTTTAAAGCCTTTGCCGAAACTTTTGATATTAAAGTTTCTGAAGTTTTAATTTATAACTTGGTAGAAGGCATTTTTTACGCCAAACTTCTTTGCAACGATGGTACAAGAGATGTTGAAATTGATGCCAGAACAAGCGATGCCATTGCTTTAGCCGTTAGGTTCAACTGCCCTATTTTTACGCACGAATTTATTTTAAAAAGCGCGGGTATTGTATTAGATGATGATACTAACGCACCGCCGCCTGCAGAAGTTGAAATGGCCGAACCAAAGGAAAAAGCAATTGAAGAGCCTAAAAAATCGAGCTTAGAAGGCTACAAAGAAAAAAGCACCGAGGAATTAAAAAACCTGCTGCAAACAGCATTAGATGATGAGCAATACGAAATGGCCTCAAAAATTCGTGATGAGCTTAATCAGAGGAAGAAGTCTTAAGCCTTAGTTCCACCCAGGCCCAAAGTCATTCCGACGATAGGAGGAATCTGTTCTCCTACTTATTACTTAAACTTTTAATTCAACACAAAAAAGCCCCGATAAAAAATTACCTTATTAACGAAATATTCCCTTTAACAGAAATCGTTTTTCCATTACGATCAGAATATTGAAGCGCATAAAAATAAACCCCCGCTCCACATTCTTCTCCGCTTGTGCTATGCCCATCCCAGCCAATTAAGGCAAAACCTTCTTTATCAAATTTTAAATTACTCTGTTGATAGATCAAAGTGCCCCAGCGGTTAAATAGTACAAGGTCTTGTAACGAATAACCATACGGAAATTTTATGCCCCACACATCATTAACATTATCGTTATTGGGGGTAAAAACATTTGGTATCAAAGGATCTTTAAAACAAGTATCAGCAATACTTACCGAAACACTTAAAGTGCGCGTAAATGGGCAAATACTTGCGTCACCAGTACTGGAAACATTTATTGAATAAGAACTGCCAATTTGAGTTATACTTTTTGCAAGCAATGAACTTGTAAAAGAAAAAGCACCTTTAGGCAACCATTCATATGTAACAGTATTACCGGGAGCGGGATTAAGAATTGAAAGCGCAAAGGTATCATTGGGGCAAACGGTAATTAAATTACTTATTAAAATTGGAGAATCGGTAAAAACTGGAACAGAAACATTTACGCTTGCACTGCGCTGGAAAGGGCAAAAAGCATCTTGCCCATTATTATTTATGTTTAAAGTAAAAACAGTGCTTTGCGAAATAACTGCTTTGGCATTTATATTATTCGTTTGTATATAAACGCCTTGAGGAAGCCAACTATAACCGTTTAATACAGGCGGATTGTTTTGAATGTTTAAAGTTATTGTGGTGTTTGAACAAGCTGTTGACGTGTTTGCGGTTAAACCTATTGCAGGGCCGTTGTATTTTGGTTTTATTAGAACTTTTATCGTATCTTTTTTAATGAGCCCGCATACATCCTGTGTCACTTCAAAAGTTTGTGTTGTTGCCGGTTTTACCCACAAACCACCTCCGGTGGCAACTTGCGAACCGTTACTATTCCAGATACATTCAAGGCCAATTTCGGGTGGGCGGCCAATAAAAATGCTGTCACCAGTGCATAAAACTGTATCGCGGCCCGCATAAGCGGGAAGGTCGGTTTCTATTACCGAGATATCGTCTAAATAATAGTCAGCGCATTGACAAATTGCACCAGGATAGGTTAAACTTGGGGTAAGATTCGCCTGGGGAAAAAAATTTCCAACAGTAATATAGGATTCAGTACCTATAGCAATAAACGACCCTTGAAGTTTCATCCAATTTAAAGTATCTGTATAAAAAAAACCTTTTGGACTTTTTATTTGTGGATTAGCAAGAGCTACTCCTCCAGGGCCATTGGTTTTTATTGTCCCGTCATCAAAATATATACTCAATTCTTCAGCTGCATATTGAGAAC
>JANYBY010000023.1 GCA_025360565.1 Bacteroidota bacterium | reverse complement strand
TTTTGATTTTGACGTGATGCATCCTTTTATGCTTAGGTCTTTTGTTCCTTTTTTTAAAGGAGATACTGTTTTGGAATTAGGCAGTTATAAAGGCGATTTTACGAAACACCTTGTACCCCATTTTAAAAATATTACCTGTGTAGAAGCCTCGGAAAAAGCTCTTCAAATAGCAAAAAAAGCTTTGGGAAATAATGTTCAGTTTATTCAATCAACTTTTGAAACTTTAAACTTGCCAACAAAATACGACAACATTATTTTAACCCATGTGTTGGAACACATTGATGATGCTGTTGCATTACTGAAAAAAATTAAAAATGAATGGCTTAGCCAAAATGGAAAATTATTTTTGGTTTGCCCTAACGCGAACGCTCCTTCGCGGCAAATAGCGGTGAAAATGGGATTGATATCCCATAACGCCGCCATAACACCATCAGAAGCGGAACACGGACATAAGATCACCTATTCGTTAGATACACTGGAGCGTGATGCTAAACTTAGCGGACTGAACGTGGTTCACCGTTCCGGCATTTTTTTTAAGGCTCTTGCAAATTTTCAATGGGATAGGTTATTGACCACGGATATTATTTCGCCTGAGTATTTAGAAGGCTGTTATTTGTTAGGGCAGCAATTTCCTGATCTATGCAGCAGTATATTTTTACTTTGCGAAAAAGAAAATAAAAACAACATTTAGCATGAGCCATATTTCCATTTGTTTTGCGGTTTATCAAAATCAAGGCTCATTAACTTTGCTGCATGAAAAGATCACGCGTGAGTTGACCGATAATTTTCCGAACGATACGTACGAACTTCTTTTTGTGAACGATGGCTCAAAAGATGGATCTCTGGAAGAACTTCTTCGGTTACGCGAAACCGATAAACACGTAAAGATCATTTCTTTTTCAAGAAATTTTGGGCAAATGGCAGCCATTTTAGCCGGGTGGGAATATGCAACCGGTGATGCGGTGATCAATATGGCAGCTGACCTGCAGGATCCGCCTGAGCAATGCACCAAAATGATCAATGAATGGAAGGCCGGCGCTGAAATAGTGATCTCGTTTCGCAAATCACACTCCAGTTCATTCGGAAAAAAATTAACGTCAAAATTATTTTATAAATTAATGTTGCCCGATGTGCCACCGGGTGGTTTTGATTTTGTTTTATTGGATAAAAAACCAATGCAAGCCATACGTTCTTTATCTGAAAAAAATCGCTTTTATCAATACGATATTTTATGGGCGGGCTTTTTAGTAAAATACATTCCTTATGATAAATTAGAGCGCAAATTCGGTAGATCGCAATATAATTTCTTTAAACGCTTTAAGAATTTTTATTCCGCATTCTTAAACGTTAGTTATTTTCCATTGCAATTAATGACAGCTATTGGCGGTTTTACCGCTTTTGCCGGATTTTTATACGCCTTAGATATAGTGTACGCGTATTACTTTCATCAAACTCCGTTTAACGGGTGGACTCCGATCATGATCACTATTTTATTAATAGGCGGAGTAATTATGGTGATGTTGGGAGTTTTGGGACAGTACATTTGGCGGATCTTAGATGAGGTTAAGAAAAGACCAAATTATATTATTGATAAAAAGTGGGATTGATATTATACCAAATAAAAAATCGTTATTTTTCCAGTTCGGCTATACCAAAACCGTATTTTCCAAATTCATTTCCGTTGTACAATAAATAAATTTTATCGTCGCAGGCAAATAGATGCGGGTAACACATCATTTCAGAATCCCATCCATCTTTTGATAAACTGATGCCCGCTTCTTCATCCTTTCTTACCCAAGTAACCAGATCTGTTGAGTAGGCATATCCTAATCGATATCCTCTGTTTTTATTTTTTCTAAAATCGGTTGCCTCGCGATAACAAAAAAACATATGATAGGCATTGTTATAAAATAATACAGTTGGTAATGCCTGGCATTCATCGGAATTTAAATTGTCTGAAATTATTTGTTTTCCTTCCTCCTTTTTCCAATCTATTCCATTTTCAGAAACCGCGTGCCCTATCTTATACACTCTTTCTGCATCTTCTGCTTGCGTATTTATCCATTTTATTCCAAAAATATACCACATGTGATACGTACCGTTAAAAATTCTTACAAAACTATCCCCAACTAAAAACGGTTCGTTTAAACTTGCAGTAAGTATTGGTCCGTTGCCATATTTTTTAAACGTTATTCCCCCATCAAGGCTAATGGCCAATCCGGTTGAAGTTTCAACGGAAACAGAATTCCTTCTGCTCCACCCACAAGTATATGCCCATATTCTTTCTTTGTCTTGTACTATGTTAATCGGAAAAATGCCATGTTCATCAAAAGAGCCAAGCTCACCTAAGGAAATTATTTCATTTTTTGAAACATTTATTATTGCCTTCAGATCTTTCTTTATATCAATAAAAGAGATCCGGCTAAAATATTTTCCATTTTTCTCATCTAACTTTCTGGTTGAATAATATATCCTGATAAATTCACTAAACACCAGCGTTTGCGGCGATTGGGCAAAACCAACAGGGTTATGTGCGGGACCATTCTCAAGGGGATTAAATATTTTACCAAGTTTTTTCCACCGCATACTTTTTATTTTAATGTTCCTTCCAACTTAGCTAAACCAAAACCTTGTTTTCCAACATCGTTCCCCAAATACAACATATAAATATTTCCATCCAATTCAAAAACGTGGGGATAACTTATCATTTCCGAATCCCAACCTTGCTCCGAAATATCTAGTCCTGCATTAGCGTCATTACGTTCCCAGTTTTTTAGATCCACCGAAGAAGCGTAACCTATTCTGTATCCACCATCTTTTCCGCGATAGTTTAATCCGGCTCTATAACAAAAAAACATATGGTATTTTTTATTGTAATAAAAAACATCGGGGCTTGCTTGCGCTTCATCCTCCCCTATTTTTGATACAATTAAATCTTCGTTATGCTTTATCCAATCCACTCCATTTTTTGAACGTGCCATTCGGATCTTATACACCGGTTCGGGCTTGCCTTCGTTGTGCAACCACTTTTTTCCGGCAATGTAAAATAAATAATATTCATCGTTAAAATGCCTGATCTTTGGGCCGCTAATAATAAACGGTTCATTAGCGCTATATGATAATACAGGACCTTGGCCCATTTTTTTAAATGTGAGGCCGTTATTTTTACTGACCGCCGCGCCAATAGCAACGTTAAACGGAACCGATTCACATCTTGTCCACCCCCCGTAATATGCCAAAATATCTTTTTCTTTTTTAATAACCGAAACAGGATAGGTTCCAAACTCATCAAACGCGCCTTTTTGCCCCAATTCCAAAATAGGTTGTTTGGCAATATTCACAATATGTGTAAGATCTTTCCTGTCAAGATCCACAAAGGCGGAATAACTCACATAAGATCCATTTTTATCCGGAAGCGGGCGACATGAAAAATATACGCGTACAAATTCATCAAATATTAAAGTAGAAGGTGCTTGGGCGAATTGCTCAAACCAAACTTCTTTGGGCATCTTATTCACATCAAAGATCAATCCTTTTTTAATCCACTTGAACATAAAATTACATTAAGGTAAACTCTTTTGTTAAATATTCGTTTATCTTTTCCGGAGAATTAAACATCAAAACATCTAGAATAGAAAGAAAAGGAATAAAATCATTTTCAAATTGAACGTATTTAAAGTCGTTCGTTTTAATAAATTGCAGTTCTATTCCTTCTCCCTTAAAATTTTCTCTGCTATATAATTCCACTCCACCAATGGGATTTAAATAAGCGTTCGCCTTTTTGGCTTTACACAAGGCAAGTACTTTTTCTTCCGCCTTTAATTGATGGTTAATGGGAATGCCGGATGATATAACAAGCGGAGTTTGGATCAAGAGATAGTTTTTTAAAGTGGTGATTGAATTGAAAATAAATTTAAACAAATTATTCTCCTCCTCCAGCATTATTTTTTCCGCTAAGGGATAAACTAATTTAAATTGGGGCGCTTGCCTATAAGCTTCCTCAATGCGTTTCATTATTTTCTTACTTTCCTCTTTCCATTCTTCCGACAAACATCTTTCGCGCACATCCAGAAAATCGGAATCTTTTTTGAGGGGCAATGTTACAAAAGCATCACTGCCATGCACTAAGATCCTATTTCGGTTTATCCATCCTTTTTTTGTGAATTTAATATTATCGTACACAATAAATTCATCCACCGCGTTCATTAACTGAAAATACCCAATGTAAGGCATAAAGTATGGTTGCATAACAGCTATTTTCATTTACGCGAATGAATTAATGATCTTACTTATTTTTTCAATATTCGCGATTTCCAGATCGTGATACATTGGCAAACATAATACGCACTTTGAAATCTGTTCGGATATAGGACAAGACTGATACTTATCTAAAAATGGCAATGTATTTAAAGAAGGGAAAAAATACCGCCGTGTATTGATGCCGTTTTGAAATAACCCTTCTTTTACTTTTAACAGTTCTATTTCACTTTTAAAAGATACAGGATAATATGCAAAATTGTATTCGGTACCCTCCGGTAATTTTGGCCGTGTAATAAATGTGTTGTTAAGCAATTCGGCATAATGCTCCGCCCTTTTTTTTCTTTCAAAAATAAATTCATCTAACATTGGTAAATTGCACAAACCCATGGCCGCGTGAAATTCGCTATTTTTGGCATTAATGCCTTCGGTATAATACGCGTCACCAACATGGCCAAATGAATGATATAATAAAATAGACTTGAAAATCTCTTTATCCTTAACCGTTACCGAGCCGCCTTCAACTGTATGAAATAGTTTGGTAGCGTGAAAACTGCAAGTACTAACATCTCCATAATTTAAAATACTTTGTCCCTTATACTTTACGCCAAAAGCATGCGCTGCATCGTAAATAACCTTTAAGTTGTATTTTTTAGCGATAGCCTCTATTTTTTCTATTGCACAAGGGATTCCGTAAACATGCGTAGCAAGAATAGCAGTTGTATCTTTTGTGATGCATGCGGCGATCTTATCAGCGTTAATACAAAAAGTATCGGGATCTATATCGCAAAAAACGGGTTTACAGCCCTGCCATAATAACGCGTTAGAAGTGGCAACATAAGAGAAGGGAGTAGTAATTACTTCGTTCTCGATCTTTAGTGCTTTTATGGCAAGCTGCAAAGCAATAGTGCCGTTTGAAACGAATAATAAATTTTCGAGATGTAATTTAGCACAAATATCTTTTTCAAGTTTTACAACTAAAGGGCCGCGGTTAGTTAATTGATTATTTTGCCATATACTTTTAATTATACTTTGGTAAGTATTTAGATCGGGTAGATATGACCTTGTAACATTTATCATTTACTATTTATATAAGCGAATATAGTTAAATTTTGCGTATCGAATATATATTTACTCTGATCAAAAATAAACGCCTGAAAAAAAATAAGGTCTCAGTCAACAAAAATATCCTAAGAAACCATTGCGGTTTAGTACTTACCAATAAGCCGATCTAAAAGAATTAACGCAAATTAAAAAAATAAAACTTTTATTCATCAGATAATATCTGCCATTACTTTTTCTAATCTTCTAAAGTAAAATACTCCTGTAATAAAAAGGAAAGTAACGGTTGAAATTGATACCCAAAAATAACCTGATGGTAATGCTCCTCCAAACAAAGACCATCGGAAACCTTCAATAATACCTGTCATAGGATTAAGATAGAAAATGAATGTTGCCCAGGCAGGCAGATTATTTATTACAACTTTGGCGGGATAAGCAATAGGTGTAACGTATAACCCGAACTGCACTAAAAATGGTAAAACATATTGAAAATCCCTATAGCGAATGGTAAGGGCACTAAGCCAAATACCTGCCGCCAGCGAAGAAATTACTGTTAGTATAAGGAATATAGGTAAAAAAATAATATTTTTTGATGGAACTATTCCGTAGTACATAAATAAAATTACGAGGAGAATTAACGCGACCCCAAAATCAACAAGGCCAACAATTGCTTTTGATAATGGAATAATTAAACGAGGAAAATAAATTTTTTTTATCATATCCTGCACGCCGATCACAGAGCTACCTGATTGCGTAAGCACAAAAGAAAAATAGGTCCATAATGAAATTCCGGTAATTGCAAAAACAGGGTAAGGTATTCCGCCTGTATCAATGTGAACAAATTTACCGAAGACAATTGTAATTATAATTAACGTTATTGCGGGTTGAATAAAAGCCCAAAGTAATCCTAAAAACGTTTGCGCGTATCTTACTTTCAGGTCTCGATAGGCTAGTTCAAAAAAGAGATCCTTGTAATTAAAAATCTCTCTGAGACCAAGTTTTAAACCCGAATCGGAAGCGTGAACAGATAGTTTATACCCGGAATCTTTTTCCATCTTTTTAATTCTGTGGCGAATAGTAACTTTACGAAATTACTAATTAATTAGGTAAAATTCTAACTTTGAACTATTCAACAGGAAAATGCAAAAGATCACTTTGAAACAATTTCCATATAATATTTGTTTCTTAGTTCTGAAGTTTTAGTTTGAGTATACTTTTCAGAAATAAGCGCGAAGGCGTTCCTACATAAACGCTCAGTATTTTTTTTATCGGTTATTAAATTACTAATGGCTTCAAAAAAAGCAACGTCAGAATCGGCTATGCAAAAATGTTCATTGTCATTTCCAGTAATACCAAAAGCGCCTATTGATGTTGTTACAACCGGTACGGCATTTGCCATTGCATATAGTATTTTAGAACGCAGGCCTCCGCCACCGATCCTTATTGGAACGATCATTATGCTTTGTTTAAGAATTTCCGAATAATTTTCTACCACCCCTTCAAATTTAACACCCGGACATAATTTTGTAAAATACTCCTTTGATTTATCAGACCATGTACCTATAACGTGCACCACGAGTTTGTGTTTTTCGTAAATATTCTTGTGGATATTCTTCAGATACCATTCAAGAGCATCAGGATTAGGATGATGAGATTCAACTCCCAAAAAAATAAGTTTATTTGGAGTAGATGAAAACGGCGGGTCTATTAAAACATCTTTATTTAAAACACCAAATGGTGACGAAAATATAATTGGATTGGTGAGGTTTTTATTAAAATAAGCGGCATCTATTTCGTTGAGGGTAAAAACGGCGTCGTACAAATTAATATATCCGTTTTCAAGTGTTTCTGAATTTTTAACAAGATAGTTTGCATAGCCCTTTTCGAGATTTTTTGTTCGAGCATAATCCTTAATAACATCAAATTGAGATTCAATTTGTTCGAATATTTTTTTTGGTTTTTGAGGCAATGCGCTAATAAGATTCAGGTTCCGGGCTAATTGCACATGAATAATATCAAAGTCAGTATCAAGACACACTTTTTGCAAAGCATTTAAGAACGCCTGGGAATGTGGCCTGAAAGGAATTGAAAAATCCAGCTTAGACCGATCGCTTTTATCTACGGACATTTTACCGATAAGACCATCGACCCTTCTTTTTATAAAATGTAAAACCCTTGGGAAAAAACCAAGTTCCGGTTTCACCTTTTTAGGTGTAACAAAATCCACTAATTCAATTGTTACATCCGGCCAAATTTCTTGCAGCTGTTTAGCCTCTTCTTTTGTTGTATGATTATAACATGGAACAAATAAAGTAAAGTGGTGTGTAGATCTTAAAAAATCAAGAAAGTTAAACACGCATATTTTTCCACCGCGATCAAGCGGATAAGGAATAAATTCAGTAATGATTAAAATAGATAATCGTTTATTTTCCGCCATGTTCAATCATTATTTTTGCGAGCATTTCTATTGTTGTTGTTTGTTGCCAGCCCAGTTTTATTAACGTACCGGGGTTTGAAACTAAAATATCATATTCGGAGATAAAATCCGGATTCGTTTTTACATACTTTTCCCAATCTAACTTAAAATAATTAAAACAAAGAGTGATCCAATCTTTTATGCTATACGCTTTTCCGCTTCCAATAACGGTTTCAAAAACTGTATCATTATTTATTAAAAGCCAAATAGCAAGAGCGGTATCCTGGGCAAAAGTAAATTCTTTTTTAGTATTGATATTTCCTAATTCAATTATTTCTTTGCTTCCGCCTGCAATTCGCTTAACTGAACTTACTATCTTTTGGTTAATATGCCTTTCCGATCTCAGATAACTATCATGATTAAAAAAATAACCTATGTATATTTTTAATCCCAACGAACGGTAATACCTTGACGCGTATACCGATTGGATCCTTGAAACCGAATAAGCATCTCGTGCTTCAAAAGGATCGCGTTCAGTTATGGGCTTACCCGTATTAATAAATTGTAATCCGCTTCCTGAAATAAAAACTTTTGAGGCAGGTGAAAATAACTTTACGCTTTCTAATATATTTAAAGTTCCGGTAGAAATCGTTTCATGATTTTCGAAAATAACCTCGTGCCGCGTTGTAGAATTTGCCGCTAAATGAAAAATAAAGTCAGGCTTGTGTTCTTTTACTAGCGCGCTTACAAATTCATAATTTGCCACAGAACCTTTTATCCAATCTCCATCACTTCTTGAAACGCCAATTACTGTTAGGCTGTTTTCTTTAAGAATTTCTTTCAGGAACGTACCATCCTGACCGCTTATACCAAAAATAACAGCCTTCATTTCTTAAACGTGTTAAACCAGTTTTTATTTACAAAAATTGTATTCACGTAAGTATCCGCATACACAATATATCCCTTTGCCAACATTAAATTTTCTATTAATTTATTTTTAGGTTTAATGTGCGTTTCAGAAAATGTACAGGTTTCGGCACAAATTATCGGGATAGGATATTTATCATAATTTAAACTTTGTAACACCTCATAATCCAAGCCTTCAATGTCTATTGACAAAAAATCAGGATAGGATTCGAAATTATTTTCAATGATGGTGTTAATAGAATTTAATTTTACTTTATCAATTCTAACAATTTTATAGTTACTGTTTTGCGCACGATGCAAAGCCTCCTCCTTCACAAAAGTATTATAGCCCTTAAGTTCAAAAACGTAAAAATCAGCTTCGGTATCGCCATTAGACGCTATGCCGATATTAATAACAGTATCGCGCGGCCTTTGTTTTTGAATACTATCTATCTGTGTTTTATCAGCCTCCACCAAAACCCCTTTTGCCCCGCGTGTATAAAAAAGATATGTATTAGAACCGATAACGGGATTACAAACTCCCAATTCTAGATAAGAAGGTTTGGAAATGTTAAGTTCTGTAAGTAAAAAATCAACGCAACAATCCTCGCCTGCCTGGCTGAAGGATTGACTAACCAATGGCGGGGGAATTATTTTATAAATTGTATTTTTAATTAAATCCTTTAAGGGTACTAACATATATTTTACACTATTTCTATTTCGGGCAATGGAAAAATAAATTTACCGCCTTGTTCCGTATATTCTTTTTCGCGTTCTAAAATTGAATTTTTAAAATGCCATGGCAACACCAAAAAATAATCCGGCTTCATTGCCCTCGCTTCTTTTTCAGAAATTATAGGAATGTTTGTTCCCGGCGTAAAGCAACCAAATTTTTGTTCGTTTACTTCAGCTATAAAAGGGATCTGCTTTTTTGTAAAACCACAAAACTGGAGAAGGACATTTCCTTTTGTTGAAGCGCCATAACCAAATATTGTTTTGCCGTCCATAACAAGAGAATTGATCAAGTCTGTTAAATTCTTTTTATGTTTAAAAACACGTTCTTCAAATTCTTTATAAGGCGTAATGGTATCCAAACCCATATCATCCTCCTGCCTCAGCATCCAATTTATTATTGGCTCATTTAATTTTAGGGATGCATTTTTTTTACAAGCTGTTACGGCAAAGCTTCCACCGTTAATGGCATTCATTTGAACGTCCACCACTTTCATGTCGTGGCTTTCTAATAAATTCTTTACAACCTTAAAAGAATAAAATTCTAAATGCTCGTGACAGATCGTGTCATAAGAATTTGTCCTTAGCATGGATGGCATATAGCTTTGTTCAAAATGCCATATACCTTCATTATCCAGGCAATTATAAATTTCCTTTACAAATTGCGCCGGATTTTCCAGATCATAAAACATTGCAATTGAGGTGATGATCTTAGCTTTTTCGTTTGGAAATTCAGTTCGGAAAACCTTTTCGCTAAAAAAATCAGGGATCAGTTTTATGTTTTGAGTGTAGTACTCCTTAAATTTTAAACCTGTAGGATCGATCCCTACTTTTTTACATTTGCTTTTGTAGGCTTTTAAAGAGGTGGCATCGTTACTTCCTATATCCATAACCAGATCATTTTCATTTAAAGGAATTGTTTTTTCAAGCGAATGGATCTTTTGAGTAAGATGCCTTACCATGCTTGCATTTAATCCTGAACGGTAACCGTAATTGTCGCCGTACATTTCATCCAGGTTGTATGACTGTTTCATTTGAAGCAAACCGCTATCTGGACACCAGAATAGATCCAAAGGTCCTTTGGTGATTTTTTCAACTTCAGACCTTGGGAAAACACCGGTTAAATGCTGTTCGCCTAAAGATAAAACCTTTATTAAGTTTGTGCTTCCTG